>NZ_JBMPOT010000032.1:0-34091 GCF_049340425.1 Undibacterium sp. JH2W
TATCATGATCATCGCACGTAAAATATTGCGAGTTGCTTTTAGCCTGTTCAAGAACGGCGTTGATTTTAATTCTGATCTCATCTCGATAAAAACTTGACGGGAACCATAGAATCTAATCGTACCTACGGGCTATGTCTTGGCATTTACTTTTTGTGCTACGCGGCTCATTGAGTATCTCTATCTCGTGCACAAAATTTTCACAAACAATCCTGAACACGCTGCCCCGCGAAAAATATAATTCATGAATCAAGGCATGTTAAAGAATTTCATAGAATAAAATTTAGATGAGTAGCTTACGCTTTGCGCCCCCAATCTGAGGCGGGCATATCATATCCCAGAATAAAAAAACGCCACGGAATCAGAAATTCCGTGGCGAGAACAATACCTAAGGAGACACTACCCGCATATGGTAATCAAATTGTGTTACACAAGTATGACGATCTTATTTTACATTTGCTTACAAGCATCTATTGCACGCAAGCCTGGCGCAGGCATGCTCAGCTGCATGGCTTAGCCAGTGCGCACCTTGCCAGGATGGGCGATGCCCAGTTCCCTGAGTTTATCTTCGCGTATGCGGTAGGGGCAACCGCCCAGCCACATGTCTTCTTCTGGATGCGGGAACTTGCTGGCGACGAAATCGACAAAGCGCCTGACCTTGGCCGACAACTGGCGGCGGCTGGGGTAGACCATGGATATTGACACCGCACCAAAGCAATGTTCTGGGAATAGCCTGACCAGCCTGCCTTGCGCCAGATCGTCATCGATCTGGAAAGACGTGCGCAGCACCAGGCCCATGCCAGCCAGGGCACAGGCACGCAGCACGTCAGCATTATTGCTGATGACCTTGGCCTGGATGGGGATGCTGCGGTAAGAATCACGCCCTATGCGCTTGTCAAAGGCCATCCAGTTATCGCGCAAGAAATCATAATTGAAGTTGAGGCAGCGGTGCCCAGAAATATCCTCTGGCGTGCTTGGCGTGCCATGCTCTTGCAGATACGCGGGCGAGGCACACAACAAGACTTCTGAGGTGGCCAGCTTGCGCGAGATCATGCTGCCATCTATCTTTTGCAGGTCGAGGTAGAAGCCAACATCGATACCTTCTTCCACCAGGTCAACATGGTGGTCAGTGATCTTGATGTCGAGCATGACGTCGGGGAATTGCTTGGCAAACTCAGGCAAGAGAGGGGCCAGTTGCGCTTTACCAAAATGCGGTACAGAATACACGCGTAAGGTGCCGCTGGGTTTTTGCGCCGCATAAGAGGCGATGGCATCGGCATCGTCGATGTCGCTCAAGATGGCGCGCACCCTTTCCAGATAGACCAGGCCGGTCTCGGTCAGCGACAATTTGCGGGTAGAGCGATTCAATAAACGCGTACCCAGGTGGCTCTCCAGATCGGCCATATACCGCGTCACCACCGCATTGGACATGTCCATCGCCGTAGCTGCCTTGGCAAAATTGCCCAGCTCCACGACCTTGGCAAAAATGCGCATAGATTGCAATCTGTCCATTTCAAGTCCTTTATTGTTCCTGATTCAGCAATAGTATATTCCCGTTTCAATACTTTATTGTTGAATCCGAAAAGCCTACACTTCTTTCCATCGGTGCAGTGCAACATCAAAACCCGCTCTACACCGCGCCACTGACATTAGCTTGCTGTAGTTGTTATCGGAAGTGAAATTTCACTTCTCATAACAATTATGCAATAATGTGAGGAAGGCTTACTCTGAAAACTTACTTATTGATAGGAATCATCATGAATGCGAAACAACTCTTTTTGGCAACCAGCCTGACATTTTTGACTGCTGCTTCTGCCTTTGCCGCCGATACTGCACCTGCACAAAAAACCCGTGCCGAAGTAGTTGCCGAACTGCAAGAAGCCCGCGCCAATGGCGAAGAAATCGGCATGGAAGGTTTCTCCTGGTACCCAGCGCAAAAGGCTGCCCTGGTCAAAGCCAATGAAACACGTCTGGCAGCAGAAAAAGCCAATGCTGACAAAGTAGCGACAGCAAAAGCACAAAAATCGACACAGAATTAATTGTGTAGATATAGCTGGTCAGGCATGCACTGGCTGGCAGATGGAATGATGGAACCCGGCGATCGATGATTGGCCGGGTTTTGTTTTTTTGCGTTTTTTTTTTGGAAAAACCTCTCAACACAGAGACACAGAGATTCACAGAGAAAATCTGTGTTGACTCCGCCTTTGATGTGCTAAACAGTGCATCACCATTCACACACTCGGCAGCTATACCCCGCGTCGTCATGCCAGACTTGATCTTGCACCCAGTGCCATGCATTTTCCCCCCATACCGAAATACCACTAGTTGTTTTTTGTGCGGACGCGTCTGCTTTATCTTGTGTAAAAGAATATTTTAAAAGACAATCTATTGGTATTATTTCAAGATAAACAAGAATCAGCATCAATCATTTGCTGTGGATATTCCCCAAAGTACTGCTGTACAACTGCGCGCCTGGCGGGCGGCAGCGATACAGCGTGGCGGGTAGCGAACTGGCCTGGGGCTTTTCACACTTCTATACCTGAATTCAACGCTGGTTTTGCCAAACTCAAGGAGAAGTTCATGGATGTCTTGTCCACCTCTGTCACCACTTCAGTCCCCACCTCAGTTCCCACCCCCTCACGCCGCCGTTTTTTGCAGACTTCCACAGCACTTGCCACCGCCAGCATGCTGGGTATTTCAGGGGAGGCCACCGCCGCACCGGCACTGCATAGCAAGCACAACCTGGCGGCGCTTGCACGCAGTATGGCCGGACGCCTGATTTTACCTGGTGAGCTGGGTTACATGATGGCTGCCGCGCCAAACAACCAGCGCTATGCAGACATCTTGCCCGTCGCCGTCGCGATGTGCGCCAATGATAAAGATGTGCAGTTGTGCCTGCGCTGGGCGATCGATCATCGCCAGCCCTTTGCGGTTCGCTCTGGTGGCCACAATTACGCAGGCTTTTCTACCACCAAGGGTTTGCTGATCGACGTTAAAGCGATGAATGGCATCAGCGTTAATGAAAAGGAGAACACTTGCACCATCGCAGCAGGTGTCAGCAACCAGGACATGGCCAACTTTTTTAGCGGCAGCAGCCTGGCTGTGCCATCGGGCCGTTGCCCGACCGTGGGTGCGGCGGGTCTGGTGCTGGGTGGTGGCTGGGGCTTTTCTGCAACCCATGCGGGTCTGACTTGCGATAGCCTGAAATCGTCAGAAATAGTTTTACCCAACCAGCAACTGGTGGTGGCCGAAGACAAGGGCAGCTATCAGGATTTATTCTGGGGGCTGCGCGGCGGCGGTGGCGGCAATTTTGGGGTGAATACCTCGTTCACCTTTAACCTGGTGGATGTGTCGCACAATGTCACCATTTTCAATATCCTCTGGCCTGCACAGAAACAGATAGAGTTGTTTTCTGCCTTGCAGGACCTGCAGCAAAATAATCCCACCACGATTTCTACCCGTAGCAAAATCGTGCCCCGCCGTGCCGGCAGCAACTACACCATGGCCGATTTGCAGGTCACCACACTGGGCCAGTTCTTCGGCGGCAAAGAAGCGGCGATGAAGGCTTTGGAACCAGTATTGAACATGCTCACACCTGTCAAAGCGGATATTCGTGAAATGACTTACTGGCAAGCGCGTGATTATCTGATTACCGACGACCCCAATGGCATGTATGACCTGCGCTCATCCTATGTGGGCGAAAAAATGTCACCAGAAGGCATGGAAATGATGCTGCGCTGGATGCTGAAATGGCCCGGTGGTTCACTCGTGCCAGAAAACATGGGCATACTGTTTGCCATTGGCGGCAAGGTGCGTGACGTGCCAGTCAATGCCACTGCCTACCCACATCGCAATGCCAATTATATTTTTGAAATGGAAGCTGCCTGGGGGCCGATAGACAAGCTGGACGTGGTACAGAGACAACAACAATGGCTGCGCGAATACTTTACCGCCATGAGCCCTTTTGTACTACCGCAAGCCTATGTCAATTTCCCGAATCGCGAACAGCCCAATTGGGCAAGGGCTTATTATGGCCCTAACCTGGATCGTTTAAAGCTCGTCAAAAACAAATACGATCCGCACGATTATTTCAAGTTTGAGCAGAGTATTCCGCAGAAGTGAAGTGGTTTGCCTGTGGCTGGATGATCAGGTCCGGCCTTGCTCTAGCAACCACCAAGAGTAGGTGCAATTAACGTGAACGTAATTGTACTTAGACAAAGACGTATTTTTTTAGGCCGCAAGATGATATTAATTTTTAACGAAATTTGTGCTTGGGTAGAATCTCTGTCCCCAAGGGAATTCGAAGTGTTCAAGTTCATCGTGGACAAAGGAGCACTCGCGTTGCTCTTCGTTCTAATAGGGGTAGTGACCACGAAAATGCTGGAGCGTTACAAATGGGCGTTAAATCGCGAACAGGAGCTGGTCAAACTTTCTTTGCCAGTATTCAGTGAATTGATGCTTGACGCAGAAAAACTATTCAGAGACTGCCATTCAGTGATTCCAGAAATGTGGGATAAATACGCAATTGTTGTTGCTTGGCTAGATAATCTACTTGCTACACCCTATCAACTTAATGCTGTGCTTCCAAACGGGGCGGACGCTCGTAATGCAAAATTGGTTCTTGCAAACGAAAATACATATGGGAATTTTAGGAGAGGAAGCAAAACTAACGACGATTCTATAATTGATTCGTCGAGTGACGCGATTATGCTCTTGCGGGCTCCTATCATCGAGGTTGAGGTTCAGGAGATTGATAGCGGGTTCACTCTTATTGATTTAATGATGCAAGCGACTGATGATCCCATATTACTAAAATTTATTGTGTCTGATGGGCTCTGGACCGATGAGACCGCACATAAACCAGGTGGTTTTTTGAATACCCTTGGCGATGCGTTATCTGTGCGCCACAAGGACCGTGATGAAATTACGCGAGCCAATCTATTGCTTGTCCTTCCAAAAATCTTTGCGAAATGCAATTTCCCAACTCAGGAGAACTATTTGCAGGCCGTGCAAGATTTTCATTTTAAGATGCTGCGGGGACTTGATCCCCGTACTCGACGTCAGGAGAAAGCACTTATGCGGGTTGTGGAAGCTTTGATATTGATTGAAAATTCATTCAAAGCTTTTCCTTCTAATGATGTGCTCAAGGGCCTCCTAAAATCTGACACTACTATGCTAAAAGTGGTTAGTTCTTCCTATGGGGCGATTTTGACTCAACTACGAGTATTCATTCGAAATGAACGGTGGTAAGCATTGTAGTGGTCAAGTATTTTCGGACATTGAGATAGATTCTTTTTCTGCCATATGTTGCTCATAGCAAGCGTAGGTACGATTAGCGTGAGCGTAATCGTACGCATGCCAGCCGTCACCATCATTTTTCTTGAAAAAATAGTGCCCCCGATATTCCGGGTACCTACCGTCATTTCAGACTTATCATGCGTACGATTGCGCTGCGCTAATCGCACCTACGCGGGCTTGCACAAGCAATGGCGCTGGATGCCGGATCGAGTCCGGCATGACGGGTTTGCGAGTTGCGGTGTATAGCCAGTCAAGGTGCGCGACTACTCAAAAAACCCACAAAATTCCAACATGATGCCGTCAAGATCAAAAATATTTTTTGCACCATTCTGAAAACAAAACGCCAAGAGCGCAGACTTTGCAGCAGTTTTTGCACTAGCCTGGAGAGTTTACCGCCCTGTCCATCATCGCTGGGCGCACCTGAATAATGCATCGCTAGCATTATGCTTTTTGCGAATAATACCTATATGAAATATTGATTTTTTACTCGCGCACTCGCCACGTATATTGGTGCCAACTGCCCGACTGATGGCAGGTTTTGCCGCAGTGGCAAGAGCGAGTTCAACAATTTTTTATTTCTACAGGAGTACACCATGACCCCACAATTACGTCTGTATGCCTTCGTCACCACGCTGGCCTTTGCCCTGGCCACCCTTCCCGCCTTTGCCATGGATGCCAGCCAGGCTTTTGTTGCATCTGGTTGCGATGCACCGTCGTATGACCAAAGGACCTTGACGGATGAAGTGCAGGGACAGGTCAGGTTTAACTTCTTGCTCGATGAAAAAGGCGAGGTTGTCGATGCCAAGATCACAGGCTCCAGCGGCTTTCGTGTCATCGATAAAGAATCCATGCGTGCCCTCAAGGCTTGCCGCTTTCAAACGGGTGTCACGCCGGGCTGGAATAATCTGGCTTTTGTGTGGAAGTTGAAGTAAACCTCCGCCGGAATTTTTGCCGGGCGCGCCGTGCGCGCCCTAGCCGAGCAAATGTGTGAGCCAGTGCTATATTATGTCTTCATAATAAACGCGCCAGGACTGTAGCTTGAACAAGACAGACATTACATCCCTCTCCACCCCCGCCAGCGACAAGCCCAACGAAGACCTCGCCTGTCACTTCATCCATGATGATGGCACGATGGATTTGCTGGTCTTTGATGGTGCCAGCTCGGTGGCTGAGCAAGCCTATCTGGGTGTAGACTCTGGCGACGCAGCCTGGTTTGTACAGCAACTTGCGGCAGCCCTGCAACAAGTCAGCACGCCTGCCATGTCACAGCCAGATAGTGTGGAACTGGCCTTGCAAACACTCCATGCCCACCACCAGGACTTGCTGCAAGCGGCTGCCATACCCGCCTATGCCTGGCCAATTGCAGCGCTGAGCTGGCTGCGCGTGCAGGCTGGTGGTGCGCATGCCAGCCTGTATGCGCTGGGGGATTGCAAAACTTTTCTGCTGGATGCACAGGACAAAGTGCACGATCTTGATCCCTATGACAACCCGCAAGAAGGCATACTCAAAACCGCGATAGAAAAACTGAAGCAAGAGGGCCTGGATGAGCAAGCACGCTGGGCCAGGCTCTTGCCCATGTTGCGTGAACGGCGTGTGGCACAAAACATGAGCGCTCGGCCTTCCATACTCTGCCTGCACCCACAAGGTCGCTTTGCTGCGCGCGAATATGATATCCAGTTAACTGCGGGTGATCGCCTGCTGCTGATGACAGACGGCTTTTATCGCCTGGTCGATAGCTACCAGCTCTATGAGGATGAAAGCCTGATGCAAGCCTGTGCTAACCGCGGGCTGGCTGCCATGATGCAGGAATTGCGTGCGTATGAGGCGGGTGCAGCCAGTGGCATGGCAGTCAAGAAGGCAGATGATGCGACGATAGCGATATTGTATGTGGAAGCGTAAAGGCGCATGCCACGATGAACACGCAAAAGCTACGCATCGCCGCCTTCCAGCGTCATCCCATTTTTGATGACCTGCAAAAAACCATAGCGCAATTGTGCACAGACTTGCGCTGGTGCCAGGGCCAGGGTATAGACCTGGCCATCTTTCCTGAATCTTATTTGCTGGGTTATGCCTCCGATGCAGCGACGATAGCGCTACGTGCCTTTTCTACAGACAGCGCGCCTTTCACACAAATGCTGCAAGAACTGTCTGTCTTTGACACCGACCTGATCCTGGGATTTTTTGAGCAGAGCGCAGCAGGCATCTACAATGCTGCTGCCGTAATACGGCAAGGCAAGGTAATGGGTAAATATGCGAAACGGCATCCCCATGAGCGCGGTGTTTTGGCAGGACATGCATCACCCCTGTTTGAGAAATCTGGCTACTCTTACGGCATCAATATCTGCAACGATGCCAATTACCCGGAATGCGCAGCAGAACTCAGCCAGCAAGGGGCGCGTTTGCTCTGCTACCCCTTGAACAATCTGCTGGCACCCGCGACTGCAGAGCTATGGCGTAGCAAGAGTATAGACAACCTGCGCCAGCGTGCCATGGACACTGGCTGCTGGGTGGCCTCGGCAGACGTAGTCGGCACCCATGGTGGCAAGGTCAGCCATGGCTGTACTTGCATAGTCTCGCCAGTTGGCGAGATCCTCGCGCGCGTGGCCGAGGGCAGTGAGGGGGTCGCTGTCTTCGAGCTAGAATGAAGCTCTGGCCCTCAATTTTTTATTGCCCTGACAAAATATTTCACTATCCCGCCACCCCTATTTGATACACTCTTATACGCTCATCAAACGCCTGCTGCCCGATAGACAGCAGGCTCAGCAGCCATTTTCTTGCATCACCAGATAAACCAGGTCATTGCCCCTTAAAGGTCGACATCATGGAGTCAGCATGAAATTTTCAGCCAAAATTGTCCTCTGCTCTGCCATCCCTGCTGTCTTGTTTGCCATAGGCCTGGCGACTGCCATCACCGCGCTGATGGCAACGCGCACGCAGTTTGATAACTATATTTCAACAGAGCAGGCGCTGGAACGCAGTATCTCCGAGATGTATGCCCAGGGTTTGCAGATGGGCCAGGCGCTCAGGAATGTGGTGCTGGACCCATCGAATAAAAAGGGCGTAGAGAATTTCCAGGCGGCGCAAACTGCCTATGACAAGGCCTTTGAAGAAGCCAAGAAAATATCGGCCAGCAATAACAGCACGCAAAGCCTGGCCGAATTGCCCAGGCTGCGTACCATCCACGCACAGTCGCAAGAAAAGATAGTCGCCATCCTGAAAGACAAGGGCGATGCCGCCCCGGTGCTGAATGCCGAAGAAACCCCGGCCTGGCGCAACCTGCGGGCTGAGCTCTTAAAACAGCGCGACGAAGCCGGTAAACGCTCGGCGCAAGAGCATGCCAATGTCAACAGCAAGGTCAGCTTCACGGTCACGCTCTCGCTCATCCTGGCGGTGCTGGCGGGCCTGGTGGCGGTCTTCTTGAATTTCTATTGCCAAAAGACCCTGCACAAAGAACTGGGCGGCGACCCGGCCCAGGCCAGGAATGCACTCTCGAATATTGCCAAGGGCAATCTGGCGCAAACCATAGACAATAATGCCGGTGACGATAGCCTCATGGGCGTGCTGCAAGAAATGCAGACCTCGCTGGAATCGCTGGTGAATGGGGTGCGTGGCTCAGCCAGCGGCATTGCCCAGGCCACCAGTGAAATCGCCTCGGGCAGTATGGACCTCAGCAACCGCACCGAAAGCCAGGCCAGCTCGCTGGAAGAAACTGCGGCCTCGATGGAAGAACTCAATTCCACCGTCAACCACAATGCCGACAGCGCCAGGATGGCCAATCAACTGGCGGCACAAGCCTCTGCCGTTGCCAGCCGTGGTGGCGAAGTGGTCGAGCAAGTGGTGGGCACCATGCGCGGCATTAATGAATCATCGCAAAAAATCCAGGACATCATCGGCGTCATCGATGGCATTGCTTTCCAGACCAATATCCTGGCCTTGAATGCAGCAGTAGAAGCTGCCCGCGCCGGTGAGCAGGGGCGTGGCTTTGCCGTGGTGGCCAGTGAAGTACGTTCGCTGGCAGGACGCAGTGCCGAAGCCGCCAAGGAAATCAAATCGCTGATAGGCAAGAGCGTGGAAGCGGTGGGCAAAGGCACGCAACAAGTTGACCTGGCGGGCAGCACCATGGAAGAAGTGGTCAGCGCCATCCGCAAGGTCAGCGAAATCGTCGCCCAGATCAGTGCCTCCAGCGCCGAACAATCTACTGGTGTTTCCCAGGTCGGTGAAGCCGTCACCCTGATGGACCAGACCACCCAGCAAAATGCCGCCCTGGTAGAACAAATGGCCGCCGCTGCCACCAGCCTCAATGAGCAATCAGGTGAATTGATGAATGCTGTGTCGGTGTTCAGGACCAGGCAGAGTGGCGGGGTTGTGCGAGCAGCGCGATGAGTTGCCAGTCACCAGCTTGATAGATAGCTAGGTAGAAGCGGCTTTAGCCGCGAATGATGTACCGTATACCGTATTGTCAGCCATTCGCGGCTGAAGCCGCTCCTACAGGGAAAATGCAAGTCCCTCTCAGATAATCGCAAAAAATACCGTTGGCAAAAGCAGGAAACCAGTCAGCGTGACTGCAGCACGCGGCAGTTGGCTGCGGCGGAAATGAGCACGCCGCCACAGCAACAAGCGCGTACCTATGCCAGCGCACAAACCCGTACAAGCCAGGGCCAGGATGAATAATCCCAGGGCGGCATCATAAGGCATGTCGTCTCCGCCTGCGCCATTGTTATACAGACTGGCCAGGGGCAAGCTCACGATCAGTGCGGCAATCAAGGCAGCGACAGCGACTGGCGCGGGGCGCAGTGGGAGTACGAGAGCGACGATGAAAGCCAATGCATATGGCAGGAGAAAGAAAGCTGTCAAGAAAAGATTCATAAAGAGTAGTACGTGAATGTGTAGATAAAACTGCGCTTATGTATACAGGATTCTTTTCGCAGCCAACTTCATTACCTGGTCAATACCCACAAAAAAAACAGTAAGGGCAAGGCCAGGAAACCAGACAGCGCCAGCGCCGCACACACGACGCCATTCTCGGCAGCCATGCCCGGTCGCCCTAAGAACCAGCGGCTTGCAGCACCAGCCCACAGGCCAGCGCAAGGGAAACCATAGAGCAAGAAAATGATAAGGCCAGCCGACTCTTCACTACCAGGCTCTCCCTCGCCACCTGTCATCCCCGTGTTATGCAAAGAACTCAGACCGTCAAACAGTTGCCAGAGAAGTGCTGCACTGAGCATGGCCACGACAATCCATAGCACGGGACGATTGGATATCATAAAAACCAGGCCGAATGGAATGGCATAAGGTATCAGGCAAAGGCAGGCCAGGATTTCCATGGGTGAACGCGATCTGTGATATGAGATGAATAGGCGGGCCAGCTAGCACACCCGAGCATCATGTGCTAGCACCTCGCCATAGAGCCTGAAGCATGCCATGCGCATATGCAGTGGTTATGCGTTTAGTGTGAAGTGCGGGTTTGCTGGCAACCCTGCCCATACTGAAGTCAAGACCAAAAATCTCACCACAGTAAGTAGGGTGCGTTGTAACGCACCATCCGCACCATGGGTGACATCGGTGGCATCGGTGACATAAAGGCGGTGCGTTACAACGCACCCTACTGGCTTTACCCTGCGCGATATTGGTCGGTAGGGGCCTTATATCGTAGGAGCGGCTTTAGCCGCGAAGGATATACCGTGCTAGTCATTATTGAC
Organism: Undibacterium sp. JH2W; assembly: GCF_049340425.1. NCBI lineage: Bacteria > Pseudomonadati > Pseudomonadota > Betaproteobacteria > Burkholderiales > Oxalobacteraceae > Undibacterium > Undibacterium sp. JH2W. Next base: position 10,995 of record NZ_JBMPOT010000032.1, read on the forward strand.
AGTAAGCAGGGTGCGTAGGGTGCTTTATAACGCACCGGTTTTGCATTACATCAGACATATCAACCATTCGCGGCTGAAGCCGCTCCTGCAACAGCATATCTAATTCGAGGTAACGACAGGTCTGCCTGCCGTAAAGCCCCCCTTTTTCTGCCCTACACCCTATTCCCATTTCCGTCTATACAAAATAAATGCAATTATTTATTCCAGTAAGTGTAAGTAATTTGAAATTCACCCGACTGATGCTTAAGTTCTGCTTGTTGATGCAAGTTGCAGGGCAGGCAAAGAACTTTGTTTGTAGCAAAAAACTTTCAAAACTTTCATTTATTTCAAATTAACGGAGAAAAACATCATGAAAAAATCTATCCAAACTGGTGCCCTGATCGCTGCTGCTGCCGCTACGATGGCTTTGTCTGGCTTTGCCATTGCTGGCACCAGCACTGTCAGCGCCGGTGATAAAGTACATTGCTCTGGTATCAATAGTTGCAAAGGTACAAGTGATTGCAAGACAGCAGAAAATGCTTGCAAAGGCCAAAATTCTTGCAAAGGCCATGGCTTTGTAGCAACTGCTGCTGGTCAATGCCTGGCTAAAGGCGGCAAGATCATTGATCTGGATAAATAATCCAGCTTGATGGATGAAATGCGCCAGGCACCGGCTTGGCGCATTTTTTGTTTTCTTTCACATTGACTAGATCATGACAAATTCCCTCTCACCCCTACTCCCCCTCCCATCTGCCAGCTTTGGCCTGGGTTTGCGTACTGAGCACTATCTGCCGATACTGGCTGACAAGCCAGCGGTGGACTGGTTTGAGATTTTGTCAGAGAACTATATGGTGCCCGGTGGCAAACCACTGGCCATGCTCGATGCAATACGTGCTGATTATCCTGTGGTCATGCATGGCGTATCGATGTCGATAGGCACACCAGAAGGACCATCGCCAGACTATTTGCGCGACTTGAAGAAATTGATGGAACGGATATCCCCCATGTGGGTGTCCGACCATATCTGCTGGACGGGTGTACATGGCAAGAATATGCATGACCTCTTCCCGCTACCGTATAACGAAGAAACCATCAAGCTGGTCGTCAACAACGTGCGTCGCGTGCAGGATGTCCTGGGGCGCAGGCTGGTGCTGGAAAATGTCTCCAGCTATCTGCAATACAGCAGCGACAGCATGCCCGAATGGGAATTTGTGGCGGCCATTGCCGAGCAGGCTGACAGCATGATTTTGCTGGACGTGAATAATATCTATGTCAGCAGCGTCAACCATAGCTTTGATGCGATGGACTATTTGTGCGGCATCCCGGTTGGCCGTGTGCAGCAAATCCACCTGGCCGGACATAGCGACCATGGCACGCATATTATCGATACGCATGACCAGCCCATCGCTGATCCGGTGTGGGCCTTGTATGCGCAGGCGATACGCCGTTTTGGGGCAGTACCCAGCATGATAGAGCGCGACGACAATATCCCGCCGCTGGCAGAGCTGGTGGCCGAACTGGATCAGGCGCGCCGCGTGTGCGCCAGTGCCTGCGGCACAATGCTGGCGACAGCGACAACAGACCTGGCAGCATAAACACATGGGCAGGCAGATGACGATGAACGCGACGCAGAGCTTAAAAAATTTACAAACAGATTTCCAGGAATTTATTCTGGGCCAGCGTGATACTGGCCGCATGCACAAGCACCTGGCCGTGACACCTGGCCTGGGGCATGAGGCAAGGCTGGATATTTATTACCAGGCTTATCGCCTGCGCTTGCGCGACGCGCTGTCCGAGGCTTATAGCAAGACCCATGCGTATCTGGGTGATGAATTGTTTTATCAGGCATGCGCGGCGTATATAAAAGCCCACCCTTCTCAATTTCGCAATCTGCGCTGGTTTGGTGACAAGTTTGCCGCCTTGCTGCGCAAGCAGTTTGCCGAGCATCCACAAGTGGCTGAACTGGCCCAATTTGAATGGGCACTGGGCACGGCCTTTGATGCACCAGACCATCCCATCCTTGCCCTGTCTGATCTGGCCACCGTCAGCGACTGGGAAACCGTGGGTTTGCGTACCAGCAGCTCACTGCAATTCATCAGCATGCGCTGGAATAGCGTCGCCATCTGGCTGGCCCTGAATGAAGACCAGGAACCACCAGCACCAGACAGCATAGACAGCGCAGAAAAACCGGCCACCTGGATAGTCTGGCGCAAGCAATTACAGGCGCATTTCCGCTGCCTGGGTACAGAAGAAGCTGAAGCCCTGCGCCAACTTGGCCTGGGCCAGCGCTTTGCCGATGTATGCGAGCGTGCCGCAGACAAGAACCCCGATATCGCCAGTGAGATAGGTGGCTGGTTGCAAACCTGGGTCGTCGACGAGATGCTGGCGGGTGTGGTGGAAGCCTGATACAGGCCAGTAACAGGGGGCGCATGGAGCCAAGCATCGAGCAGGGTGCGTTATAACGCACCGCTTTTAAGTCACCGATGGTGGGGATGGTGCGTTACAACGCATACCCTACTCTATTCATTGCACGCACTTTACGGCAACTTAAATCTCACGGAACAAACACCATGGATTCCTGCCTGCGCAAAAATGACGATGGAGAAGATATCCATGTAAAAGACGACAGGGTTTGCATGTACATCAACAGAAAAATATTTGCAGGCGCACCCTGCTCCACATATCAGCCAGATCAATACCCGCGACAAATACAAAAATTATTTGGCCTCCTCATTTGCAATCACTGGGATGCGCTGACATAGTCCAGGTTTCTGTACTCAGGTCTTGCAGATTGCGGGGCTGGGTGGTCAGAGCATGTTCTACCGAGATATTGGCGGCAGCAAAAGCCTTGAACGCACCTTTGCAATAGCTAGTCTTCAAGTCTCTGCTCAGGTTTTCTTTTTCTGTGTCTGTCAGGTCTTGTTTCCACAATTGCTTGCCAATGATACGTATTACTTTTCCATCGTACTTGACTGCGTCGATCTGCAGCCTGTCTTTGATAATCATGGGCATTTTTTTGTTCAATTCTGCAGCTTCTCGGTAGATGGAACTGTCCATACCAACCGGCTTGGAAGATCCGCCACCAGGGCCCGTAGACGACGACATGCAAGCCTTGAGAGCGCCAAAGGTGACGCATATGAAGATGATCCATCTGAACACAGTGATTTTCCTTCGATAATGAGAGTCTGGATTTTGCTGCTGAAGATACTGATATGCAGCGACATAAAAATGCCCACGCAGCAAAGATATCTGGTTGGGCGCACAATTTATCAGAGGATATAAACCCGGTGCAAGGAGGCTGGCGCAGCTTTGTGGGCTGGCGGGTAGAGCGCATCAAGCAATTTGTTTGCAAGATAAATATGGATTCGAACACAGACTATTATTTTGATGCCTAACAATAATAGGAGTGGTGGGGGGATGAAGCCAGCCAGAAGATGTGAGTGTCGAGTAGAGAACGTCAGGCACGCCGGTTCTTTATCTCTATCCTATCTTTATTTTATCTTTGCAAACCTTCGCGGCGCTGCTCAAAGAGCAACCTACAGGTGGTAATTATCGAGCTTTGATGATGCGTATTATAAATCCAAAATGCAGGCCATGACCGTCGGGTTCGGGCTGGCGTGCCAATAAAATGCCGTCTCGTTGAGACATTGCAACAGTCCGCAAATTTCTTCAATTATTTTTATCACAGCCACTAGCGCCGCGCGTTTGCCTGCTCCATAATCCGCGTCCGCCAGAAAAAAGGGGCAAATGACTTGTGCATAAGCGCATAAAAATGCCACGCTATTTTCATAGCCCAGCCCCCTGCTCTCGCGTTTGTACTGATGTTTTTTACCTTAGCAGCCTGTTTCTCATCCACCCCTGATGTTGACGACATCACTTACGAGGAGTCTCCATGAGTAAAAACGACAGCACTTTCCCCCACAGCCAGCAACAAGAACAGCAAGACCAGGCAAGCCAGCAAGCATCATCCAGGCCCATGCGCCTGCCTACCGAATCGGGCCAGCGTGACCATCACTGGGCCATGACGCGGATTATCCTGCCGCGTTTCTTGCGTGAAGATGCTGCCGCCATTTTCACCGAACACCTGCGCCAGAGCGGGCGCAAGATGGTGGCAGATACCTGGGATGAGTTTGGCCGCAGCACCATCAAGAACCCGGCTGATATTATCCCTAGTGAAGAGCTGGCCGTCTTTATCGACCATACGGCCAAAGGCAGCGAGATCATCACCATACAAATGCCCACGCCCCTGTACCGCAATGAAACTTATTTCATGGCCATCGTCTGCCAGACGCCGCCTGATATCTACCGCACTTTCAGCCTGGAATATAGTGTGCTGCCGCAAGGTGGCCAGCCATTTACCATGCTGACTGGCATCTGCAATGGCAACCGCAGCAATTTTGGCCTGGGCCCGGCACCGGACAAAGCGGCCTTTGTTGCCGCTGTGGCCGCCATCATCGATGAAGGCCAGACACCCATGACGACGTTTGCCTTGCCAACGATGTAAGCCATGACAAGCTAAATGGTATTTCCTTTTCAATAATGTCTAGAAATAAATAAAGCAGATTCCTGGAAGAACGCTACCGTGATCTGATCTCTCCCACCACAGGCAGGACTGCAACAAGCAGCCTGCCTGTCACTATTTACATTCCGAAAGTGTTTCTATTTGTAAGTTTCTGAAACAATTTGACACAATTACCTAGTCAATGTTCTAATCCACGATTCCATTTTGGTGAAGCGTCTGCTTTTCCTTTAATAACAAGAATACGCAATATGAAATTTGACGCTTTCAACGCCAAGCCGCAAGGCCAGTCGGCCAGTGCCCTGAGCCTGGAAGACTGGGATAAGCCAGAAAGAACGCCTGAGATCAGCCATGTCCCCTCCAGTCAGCGCGAGTTGACTGGGCATGACATCGCCAATTTGCACCCCAAAGAATTTCGTAACGTCAGCCTGGGGCTGGAGTTGTATGCGCCAGGTAATTGGCGCGAAACCAAGAATAGCCGCTCCCTGCAATTGCATGACATGGCCACGGGTACCAAGCTCAAAGCAAAGGGCTTTGCCCGCCAGGATGTGTCGATAGAAAAATGGGTGGGCATGCGCCTGCCCATGGTGACCAAAGAAATGCCGGAGATGACGCAGGTGGCAAAGCCTGTTGCCATCCACGGCGAGAACTGGGGCAGCCGCGTCCAGGGCATAGTCGCAGAATACCAGGGCCGCTTGCCAGGCGAGGATGAAGACAGCCATTTGCTGATCTGCTGCCTGCGCACCGACAGCATGCTGATTTCAGTGACCATCAGCGCACCAGCGGCTGTGTTCGCCCAGAATCGTGCTGTGTATAACTGGATTTTTAGCCGCTGCGACATAGGCATGGCATTTCCAGTGTTACCGGCCGGCGCACGCAAGTCCGGCTCAAGTACAAACACAAGTACAAGTACTGCTGGCAGCAGTGCACGAAACCAGGCTGCACAAGACACTTACGACTACGTGGAAATTGGCAATCTTGCCAGTGGCATGCGCTTATTGAATTTGGCCACGCTGATCTTTGGCGGCATGGTCTGGTCGGTACAGCATTTCCATCCACGCGGCTTGCAGGCTGCCGTCATGGTGTTTCCATTTCTGGCCCTGGTCGCGGTCATGAGTATTTATGGCTTGATACGTATGTACCGTGGGGCCGACTGGGGGCTACCATTTAAAATCATCATCGGTATCCTGTCTTTCGTCCCATTTGTGAATGTACTGGCCGTGCTGGCCATCAATTTGCGCGCCAGTTCTATTCTGCGTGACCAGGGTTACAAGATAGGTTTGCTGGGTTGCAAAGAGGCGATTCCTGAATCCAATCATGACATGAGCAATGTCATCCTCTTGACTGTGGTGCTGATACTGGCTGAAATTGGCTATGCCTCCTATGTGAACAATCACCTGGGCTCTGCCCCGGAAGTGGCAATGACAGCATTCTCCCCGCCGGGCCAGCACTTCAGCATCGACATGCCCGGCAAGCCAGTAGAGCAACAGCTTGCCGCCCCGACTGAGGTCAGCAATAACCATACCTATTTGTCGCGCTCTGGCAAGCTCCAGTATGCCATCACCTATTTTGATATTGCTGACGAACCGGCCGAGCCCCTGCCTTTCCTGGAAGGGATACGGGATGGCATCGTCAGCGATCTGAAAACCATCGTCATTGAAGACAAAACCCTTACGCGAGAAGGCAAGACGGGACTCAGCCTGAAAATGACAGGTAAGGGTAGCTTGAAGCATATGCAGCTTTTTATTGATGACAAGACCGTCTACATCATAGAAGCAACTGCGCCGGTCAAAGAAGACAGCGCAGACAAAATTGCTGCCTTCATGGATTCTTTCCATTTTAAATGAGGCCATTAGTACACCGCTGGCCTGCTGACAGATAAGCAGGCCAGAAGTCATTGCGCGTTTAGAAATGTCCGGCTGACGATATGTCCCACATCAACCTGAAGATCGCAACCAAGCTCCAGGTTTAGCCGCAAGCGCCAAACGACACAGGACACAGCTTAGGCAAAAAATCAGCCACCGCCGCCGGGCGTGCCAGCACTGGCCGGCACTTGATTGCTGGTGCGGGGAGATATGCTTTCTTCCTGATTTTGCACCAATACCATCTGCCTTACCTCGCCGTTGGCGTTTTTCTCAAAACGCATATGTATCCGCGCCGGACTATCCTTGACGAAAAATTCGGTAGCTGAGTAAGGCAGAATTTCCATCTTGCTCTTGCCCGATCTTTGTATAAAAACCTGGCTACCTGTACGGCTGACGATGCGGTCTTCCCTGGCGTTGATTTTGTATACGCCAAGTATCTGATCCAGCACGTCTGGCGCAAGTTGAATCGCCTTATATTCGGGAAATGGTTTGCCGATTGCAATGGCTGCAATTTTTTCCGCCATATAGGCAGAATTCGGATTGAGCCTGCCGTCATTGCTCAAGACTGCAACGAACACCTTTTGCTCAGGGATGCGCATGACAAAGGAATTAAATCCTGGAATGATTCCATCATGCGCGTTGGCAGCCACGCCCTGTATCTTGATGGACATCCAGCCAAATCCGTAATTGCTGCTTTTTCCGTCGTTCAGCACATGCGGACGCAAGGCTTGCTGCCAGGAGGCGGGCTTGAGTAATTTACTTCCAGCGATGGCTTGATCCCAGAGCGCAAGATCATCGACAGTGGAAACCAGTGCGCCTGCGGCATAGCCGATATTGGCACTGATGGGGCTCGCTTTCTGTATGCCATTGCTGCCTCGGACATATCCCTCGACGCGCCTTTGCGCATCTCTTTCACGCCCCTCGAAAGCGGTATGACGCATATTCAAAGGGCTAAATACATGCTGGGCGAGATAGTCGGCATAGGACAGACCAGAAATTTTCTCTATGATCAAACCGAGTAAAAAATAACCTGAATTGCTGTAAGCGAAATGCTCGCCGGGTGCAAATTCCAAAGGCTCATTCTTGAAGAAATCCAGCATCTCCGTGACCGTCAATGGCTTGTCTGCGATGTCGCCAAAACCTGGCATCGCCAGGAAATTCTTTATACCAGAACTATGCGTGAGCAAATGTTCTATCGTGATTTTTTGCCCTTTTGCGGGAAATGCCGGCAGTACAGTACCAAGATCGTCATTCAGGTTAAGCTTGCCCGCCTCGACCAGTTGCAGTATCGCCACTGCCGTAAATTGTTTGGTGATGGAACCGATACGCATCATCATGTCTGGTTGCAAAACTGTTTTATGATCGACATCCGCAAGACCATAGGCTTTGCGAAACAGGGTTTTACCATCCCGCGTGACGATGACGCTTGCGCCCGGCATTTCTTCCTTAAAATGGCCAGTTAAAGCATCGTCAAAACTCTTTGCTGTGTCATTGCTGGCGGCATTGCTGATGTTTGCAACACCTGGACTTTGCGCCCAGGTCGCTACTGGCAAGGCAAACATCGCTGCAGCCAAAATGCTTGTACTGAATTTACCCAAGCCATACGTCTTTTGTGTGTTTGGCTGCTGTGCAGAATTTTTGTTGGAGATGGAAGACATGATGACGAGCCCTTGATCAGATAAAACATGAATGGAAAAAATTGTGGCATTTCTCCCCAAAAGAAATCTGCTGATGCCGGAGATGCCTGGTGAGCAGCACCGGAATTTCTGCTGGGATGCGCCATTCTTATCGAATCGGATTTTTCATATCCTGCGTTTGCGACAGAAGGTGAAAATTCGGGGGCAGGAGGTATTAGTCTGGATATTTCTGAAGTTAAACCTTACTTCAGCATAGACATTTTGCGTACGAGCAGTGGTGGTGAAAGATGTTACGTTTTTCTTGAAAAACAGGACCAGCGCTAACAAGGCTTTGACGATCTATAGCGGGCGTCAGTGGGGGTGAAGAACAGCGCATGAGCCTTGATCACGCATGCGCCTAAGATGGTAAACAGCCTCTTAGCAATCGCCCGGTTGCAGGGTAACTTTCCAGGTTTCCGTGGACAGATCATTCAAGGATCGTGCTTGTGTGGTGAAGACATATTCAAGCGCGATATGGTCATCGTAAATGACTTTCATCATACCCCGGCAATACGCATGGAGTAGCGATTTTTTGTATTCCTGGCGCTGCTCGACTGAAATTTCTTGTTTGAACTCTTCTGTGGCATACATGCTCATGACACGGTCTTTGTAATCTGCGCTATCAATACGCAAACCGTTTTCCAGGGTCATCGGCAATTTTTCCTTTATACGCTCAACGGCCGTCTTAGCTTTCGTATCGCTCACAACAGACGTATATCCTTGCTTACCCATGCCTAGCAAGAATTTGGCAATAATACCCAGAACCATCAGGATCACAAGAAAACGCATCAGTTTCAACTTTCAAATAAGGTGGGGCAGGATTATGTGCAAGAGCAGCATTCTATCAAGCCGCGATATCCCTGCCTATGAAATTATTTTCCCGCGCCGTGCAGGCAAGGACGGTTATACGCGGGCTATTCTTGTATGCTGAAAACGGTGGAAGTCACACCCCTATACGGGGTATGACTTTGCAGTGAGATACCATGGTTTATACCATGACAGGTGACAGGGGTTTATGATGAAGTGAGTGCAACAAATATTGGGTACCTCGGGTCTTTACATAAAGCTTCTGATGTACCTATCACTGCTTCAACTAACCTTGTCTTCCCATTGATATTCAATTTTTTTCCTTGCGTAGCATTTTCAGATGATGTGCATCCGCGATCAGCTAAAGCTAATGGCCTAATTCCTATCGGTGCGACTGTGTAGGCTTTTGCAGTCATGCATTGTGTAAATTTGTTTCTCCGCATTGTTATGTCGCCTTCAGTAAGGGTAGTAGCCTCGCATATTCCCCTGTCTGTATTAATTTGGGAGTCGCTTACCCCAGGTGGCCCATATATGTATCCAGATAATGGTGATATTGCTGTTGCTGTTTCAAATTTCGAAACGTCTACCTTTTCTCCAACATTCGCAACTGAGTACCCCTTCTGTTTCATACATGCCGCAAAGACTTCCCGTGCTTTTGATTTCTCTGCTTCTATAGCGATAGGCGCGCCGACTATAGTAAGCCCAGCGACGAACGCACCAACCTGGCGTTCGGCAGTTGAAACAGCGACACGGGACTGTTCCTTGCAAGATAGAATCGCCAATTCATTTTGCTCCTTTGTATTAGAAGCGGGGCCACGAATTTCCCCTGCTAAATCATATGCGCACCCAGATATTGTGCTGATCAATAAAAGAGTTATGGCGTAACGCTTCACAGTAGCCTTTCTATCGCTGCATAGCGGTAAGTAATTACACTCAGTAACAAAGTCAAAATACTAACCCGTACATGCAATTAAAACAAGTAGATGAAACACTACCAATATTCATGTAATATTTATCCACAAAAAATACAGTGGAGCGATAAATGAAAAAAATTGTGTTGCTTGGATCTTTGATTCTAACCGGATGTGCAGTGCCCCCTGGCTACTACAGCTCAATGCCAACTGCCAAGTTATGCATGGATTATCTATACCTTCCTTCTCACAATATTCACCAAGGAGAACGGCAAACTGAGTTGAGTCGTCGTGGAGAATCATGTAACGACCCGCAATACATAGCATATGCGCGAAGCCGAAGAGAAGCCGACGAGCGAGAAGCTGTGATGTATTCAACGCCATCGCAGAAGCCCATACGCTGCACGTCAACAACTCTGGGCAATAACACTTTTACCAACTGCAATTAATACTTCCTAGCCAGACTGTCCTTCCGCCTCCTTAGGCTCCGCATGCCTTAGGTCAGACGGTACCGCATTATAATACTGCCCCAGTATTGTCGGCTACGTCGGGCTTCATGCCCTTTCGCTCCTAGTGTGGATGTCAGTTGGTGTTGCGTCTGCACTGTGGTACCGGGTAGATGTGGGGGAGTGCTTAATATTCAGTACTTTGATGTCCCAAAGCACCGCCGTCACATTTTTCTGGTTGCAGAGTCTTGGACAGCTCCTCAATTGAGTTGCCGGCTTACGCAGCAACAGCGAGATTTTTTTATGGCTTCACGAGCCAGGCAACGCAGTCGGACAAATCAATGTCAGTGGTTCAAATCTCATCTTCCCCGAAAATAACCGGGATAATATGATTGAGCGGATCAGAAAGATTGAAGATTATGGGATTTGTACGGAACTACACTATCAAGCCTCGATATGCATGCCTATGAAATTATTTTCCCGCGCCGTGCAGGCAAGGACGGTTATACGCGGGCTATTCTTGTATGCTGAAAACGGTGAGATTCGAACTCACGGCCCCCGACAGCGATGCTGTATGTAGACAGGTGCATTGATCCACTCTGCCACGTTTTCAATTTATTTTCTTTATTCAACCGGCTTCGGCAAAATGCGTTGCACCACAGCTCTCAATCTCGCCCGTTTTTGTAGGGTGCGCCATGCATCACAAGCATGGTGCGCACAGCGCCCCCTCCTCAAACTGGCAGGGGATCAAGGACTCGAACCTTGGAATGCTGGGATCAAAACCCAGTGCCGTGACCGCTTGGCTAATCCCCTGTAAAACTGGTGCGCGTAGAGGGACTCGAACCCTCATGCCATTTGGCTCTGGTGTTTAAGACCAGCGTGTATACCCATTCCACCACACGCGCTTTCATCTTTCACTTTCCCATGCCTGTAGGGTGCGTTATAACGCACCGGAACCGGGGAAAATTGGTGCCTTATAACACCCTACAAAGCTGGCGGAAACGGTGAGACTCGAACTCACGGGACCTTTCAGCCCTACTGTCTTCCAGACAGCTGCAATGGCCGCTCTGCCACGTTTCCAAACTGGTGCGCATGGAGGGACTCGAACCCTCATATCTGACGAAACTGGTTTTTGAAACCAGCGTGTATACCATTCCACCACACGCGCATTGATTCTTCACTTCAACCTGCTTTGGGGTGACCACCCGGAATCGAACCGGGATAAGCGGAATCACAATCCGCGATTTTCACCGTTAAATCATGGTCACCCCAAAGCAGGCTGTTTCTTTATTTCTTTATTTCTTTATCTGTCTTTACCTATTGGCCGCATCGTCAAATTCATTCTGTAGGGTGCGTTGCAACGCACCGCGACCGGGGCAAATTGGTGCGTTATAACGCACCCTACAAAACCGTCACATCGTCAAATCCAGGGTGTAGAGCACGCCGTATCAACGGCGCGCCCTACAGAACGATGCAACGTTCAAACTGGTCGGAGTGCGAGGATTCGAACCTCGGACCTTCTGCTCCCAAAGCAGTTGCGCTATAGTGAACTGCAACAGTGAAATTCGGAGTGCCTGCCATGTGCGCGGCGATCATGGCTGCGTTGCAAATGCTCGCGATAGCCCCGCTATCTCTGCGCTTTGCGCCTTGCCCTGATACACCGGGCACATGTCCTTCACTCTCGATTCCACTGTTACAGTCCACTGGCTGCGCCACACTCCGATTAAACTTTCACTTCTCTAACTGGCAGGGGATCAAGGATTCGAACCTTGGAATGTCTGGTTCAAAACCAGATGCCGTCACCGCTTGGCTAATCCCCTGTAATACTGGTGCACGTAGAGGGACTTGAACCCCCAATCCTTGCGGCACTGGTTTCTAAGACCAGCGTGTATACCATTCCACCACACGTGCATTTATCGATCACTTTCAATTTGGGCATTCAGCCCGCTTCTGTTGCACCTTGTCTCGGGCGATTTGGTGCGTTATAACGCACCCTACAAAACTAAAAACAACGTGTATTCCACTCCACCACACGTGCTTTTATTCTTCACTTCAACCTGCTTTGGGGTGACCACCCGGAATCGAACCGGGATAAGCGGAATCACAATCCGCGATTTTCACCGTTAAATCATGGTCACCCCAAAGCAGGCTGCTTCTTTATTTCTTTATCTGTTTTTACTTGCTTCCAGTCTGTAGGGTGCGTTGTAACGCACCGCGACCGGGGCAAATTGGCGCGTTATAACGCACCCTACAAAAGTCAAATCCAGGGTGTAGAGCACGCCGTATCAACGGCGCGCCCTACAGAACGATGCAACGTTCTAACTGGTCGGAGTGCGAGGATTCGAACCTCGGACCTTCTGCTCCCAGGGCAGTAGCGCTACCAGACTGCGCCACACTCCGATTAATCTTGCTGTCTGCTTAAAACAAACAGGCTTTAAAAATTCTGTCCTGCAAAAACCAAAAAGCCCGGTGCTGTGATCGCATCCGGGCTTTTTGCTACAAGTGTCGTGCACCTTTAACTGGTGCCTTTGACTTGTGGGGTTTCCCCCCGGATGTTAAATTGCCAGCATGCGCCCAGATGATGCAGGGGCAGGCTGAATTGCGAGCTGGCTTGTGCTGGCTGCAAGGGCAGCTCAGCAGTGGCCAGGTCTAAGGGTGAGGACGGGAGCAGATCTGCGTTCAGGAACGCTGCACCAGCCTGTGCCATTGCCTGCGCAATGATGCGCAAGTTCTGGTTCAGTTGTTGGAGTAGCGTGGCTTTCACAATATGTCCTGTTCTTTTTAAGTGTTGGTAGTAAATCTGGGTGTTGCTGTATTCGATGGAGCTATCTTGCCACAGCTTTTTAAATAAAACAAGCATGGCATGACGAATTTATTCAATTTATTGATATATTTTTGCAACAGGGGATTATTTTTGAAAACGATTACGCGGCAGGAGATAAGCAGCAGCCTGTAGAAATATCAGTTTTTATTAAATTTTATGCTAGACTTATTTACATCTAATGATGACTGCTTTATGAACAGGGCCTGCTTCCGGTAAAGCAATATTGAGCAGGACTTGTGAGCAAGATTGAGCTGTCGTGCAGCACCAAAGCCAGGCCCAGCTTGCGGCTAAAGTAAGTCCTTAATGTATATAATGCGCCACAAACTGCTGCATATTCCCACGCCGTCTGGGGTCAAAGATACAGGCAAACCCCACCTCATCAAGCTAGCCTTTTTCACTTGCCCCCAAGGAGAAACCCATGTCACAAAGCACCCAAGCCATAAGCAAACCCAGCTCGCCTGCATGGCAAAACTGGAGCCAGAATCTGCATTACCAGGGCGACAATTATTACTACACGCCACGTAACCGGGCGGAGTTGCAAGCCATTATCAGCAATGCCGCTGCACAAAACAAGCAAGTGCGTGTGTCTGGCCAGCGTCATTCACAAACCCCGCTGGTGGCCAGCAGTGAAACACCAACCAGCAAATTCTTTATCGTTGACTTATCTTGCTATGCTGACTTGGGCAATGAGGGTGACCAGCGCATGCAACTCGGCAGCGATGGCAGCAGTGTCACCGTCAACACTGGCGTGCGCGAAGATGAGCTCGATGCATTTTTAACGCAAAATAAATTGATGCTGGAAACCGTCACCGCTGGTGGTTTTTTCAGCCTTGGTGGCATGACTGCGGTGGATGTGCATGGTGCCACTGTGCAGGCACCGATTTTTGCTGAGACCGTAAGCGCCTTTGTCATCATGGGGCCGGATGGCGTAGTGACGACCATCGATGCCAGCACACCCAGGGTCGGCCTGTGGTCACCGCTGCAATTTGCCCGTGTGTCTCTGGGGACATTGGGTGTGGTCACTGCTGTCACTATCAAGGTATTGCCACGCCCTTATGCCAATAGCCTGACATCCGGCATCACCGACAGCGTATGGGAAAACACCCATGACTTCAGCAATGGCATGGCCAGCTTGCTGGCCTCGAAAACCAGGCTGGAGATTTTCTTCAACCCCTATGCCCTGACTGGCACCAGCAATTTCACCACGGCCTGGTGGGATGTAGAGGCAGGTTCAGGCGCAGCCCCCGTGCCCCAGCCCGCGGCAGACGCCTGCCAGCTGGCGCAAAGACAAGAGTTTGGTGCGCCCTATCTGCCCTTTGGGGAAAACATTGCCGAAGATGCCGCCCTGTATGCCCAGAGTTTCGATGCCCCCATCGTCGGCACGGCGGCGGCGTCTGTCATCACCTCGACCGCCATCTCGGTCATCAAGAGTGAAGTCAGGGCAGCGGGTAAAAACAATTCTGACTTGTGGCTGGGGGATGCCGCCAGGGTCATCTTCATGTCTTACTTCATAGAGTTGCCCGATCTCACACCCGCCAGCCTGAGCAAGATCTGGACAGTCTTGAAATCCGTCAGCGACAAGGTGAATAAAACCAGCAACTTCCACATCGCAGCACCGATGGAATTTCGCTTCATCAAGGGTGGTGATACGGCCATGGCTGGCACTTATACCAGTAAGGCCAATGCCCATTTCGTCAACCTTGACCTGATCGCCTTTGTCGCCGTCAATGCCAGCAAGACCGGCCTTGATTACCCAGCCAAGATGCTGAGTTTTTTTGCCGAAGTCGAAAGCGAATGGGTGGCCCTGGGCGGCTGGCCACACAATGGCAAGATGTATGGTTTTTATGACCCAGCCACCGGCCCTGGCGCTGCAACACCACCTTTCAATCCGGCTTTCCTGAGCCACTTGCGCAGCCGCCGGCCGGAACGGGTGCAAGCCTTTGACGACTATCGCCAGAGCCGCGACCCCAAGGGGATGTTTGTTAATCCCTATGTGGCGAGATTGCTGGGGTAAGCGCATTGCCCTGTAGGAGCGGCTTGAGCCGCGAATGGCCGGGCAAGCTCGTATGTTGCGCCGTGCGCACCGTTTTTATATGTACAAGACGGTGAGCGCGGTGCAGACCTGCAGGGTGCGTAGGGTACGTTATTACGCACCGATTTTTCATTGCATCAACTACGCGATGTCAACCATTCGCGGCTGAAGCCACTCCTACATACTGCATCATGGTGAATAACCGACTGCTGCTTGTGCCTGCATGGTGCGTTATAACGCACCCTACTACCCGGAATAAATACCCGTTGATTCAATAACGCGCTTCATCGTTTCAGGAGCGCTTTTTTATTTGGTTTACTACAGCCAGCTGCTTTATCATGTCAGCACGCAATGTCGACCGCGCATGACAAGGTATAAAACTGCGCTTGCAAGTCTTGACCACACCAAAGGGCCCCCATGTTGAAACGCATTTTGCTGACGCTCACTGCCTGCTGCCTGCCGGTGTTTTCTGCACAATCAGTGCAAGCCGCCACAGTCAGCTCGGCCTATATGGACAGGCCCGAGGGCCAGCGGCATTATCTGCTGGCGCAGGCACAACAAGCCGCGCCGGGCAAACATCCCCTGCTGATCTTGCTGCACGGCCATGGCGGTACTGCCACCCACCTGTTCGGACAAGAACGGCTGGCCTCGCCCTTGTCTTCGTGGTTGTCGATTGCCGACCGCGAACATCTGGTCATCATGGCTCCTGATGGCAGCAAGGGCAGCGATGGCAAACAAGGCTGGAATGATTGCCGCCGCGATGCACCCACCAGCCCCAGGACAGATGACAGCGCGCTCATCAACAGCCTCATCGACAAAGCCATCGCCGAATACAATGTTGACCCGGCCAGGGTGTATGTCATGGGCATGTCAAATGGTGGCTTGATGACTTTACGCCTGGCCAGCGAAATCGCCCCCAGGCTGGCAGCTGTGGCCACCGTAGGTGCAGGCATGGCCGCCTCGAGTTCATGCCCGCCAGCAGAGACGCCGCTGTCAGTCATGATGGTGGCAGGCACCAAGGACCCGGTCATGCCCTATGCTGGTGGTGACATCAGCTTTGCTCTATTGCGCTCACGCGGCAGCGTACTGAGTGCAGAAGCCAGCGTCGAGCACTGGCGCAAGCTGGCGCAATTGCCGGACACAGCAGCGAGCTATACCTTCCCGCACCGCGACCCCGCCGACACGACCAGCGCCAAACGCCTGCTGTGGGGTGAAGACCCAGGCAAACTGCAAGTCGAATTCTTGCAGATAGACGGCGGTGGCCATATCGAACCCAGCATCAGCAAACGCGCAGGCTGGATGTATAGCAGCATCGTCGGCGCACAAAACGCCGACCTGGAAATCGCCGAAGAGGCATGGATATTTTTCAAGGATAAACGGGCGGGTTTGAAGCCTTGAAAGCAGCCAGTAGGGTGCGTTATAACGCACCGGTTTTTCATTGAATAAACTATGGTATATCAAGCATTCGCGGCTGAAGCCGCTCCTACAAACTGCATTATTGCGAAAACCGCATAACCGGTATCTTATGGGTGTGTACATGGTGCGTTATAACGCACCCTACTGTGCTGGAAGACCCTGCCGCTGAAAACAAACTCAGGGCAAGACAAAATCAAAATTATAAAAATGCTGCTTGTCTTTGATGTCTATGCCCATGGTGCCGCTGAGACCAGTCAATTCTTCTGTGCCTGAATCTGGCACGACCTGTATCGTCAATTGTGGCTGGCCACGGTTCATGGTGCCGGTGTGCATGAGAACAAAGCTGCCTTTCTTGCCCATTAAAGTGCCGCTCACTCTTTCTATGGCGACATAGCCTGCCGAGCCCTTGATCTCGCCCATGGCGGACAGCATTTCACCCAGGCTGTGGGCTTGCAGGTCGCCATGGAATTGCTTGTCTATGGTCATGCGGCCCAGCCTGGCGGCTTCTATGCCGGGGGCGGCTGCTTGCGGGTTGAGCTTGACATCAAATTTGCCGGAAATGTGTTGCATGCGCTGCTCCTTTACAATGGTGGCTGGGATAGTGCTGCTTGTTTGTCCTTGTGCCAGGCTAGTCGTAGTGTACAGGCTCAAGCTGCTGGCAACGAGCAGCATGCCGGATAAAATTGTTTTCATGATGACTCCATCGTTAAAATTCGCCGCTCTGCTTGAGCGACAACATAAATAAGTTACAAAATAAGATGAACAAGATTAAACCAGAGCCAGCTTACAGATGATAGTAAAAACGCGACAAGTCACCAGACAGGTGCAGGCATGAGTCAGGCAACCCTAAAAGATGCAGGCCCGGCCCGTGGCGTCTTGCGCCCGGCCTTTAGCGAAGGTGAATTCCAGCATCACCGCCAACTACCCTCGCCTGCACTGGCTGGCCTGGTGGCGCATTACTGGTATGTGGCCTGGGATTTGCGCGGCCTGCCTGCGCAAGAACAAGCCACCCTGCCTCATCCCAATCTGCACCTGGTGGTAGAACACGGCCAGGCCCGCATCTATGGCGTGCATAGCGGGCGCTTCATGCGGACCTTGCAGGGCAAGGACAGGGTATTTGGCATCAAGTTCCGGCCTGGCGGGTTTTATCCTTTCTACCGGCAGGCAGTGGCGCAACTGGGCAATAGCTCGATAGACGTGGCTGCCTGCTTTGGGGCCGATGGCGCTGCATTTTGCGCAGACATCCTGGCGACAGACGATGTCACGGCCATGTGTGCTATCGCAGAAACTTTCTTGCTGCGTCACCTGCCACCGCCCGATGCACAAGTCAGCCACATCAGTGACTGGCTGGCAAGGATAGAGCAAGATCGCGATATCATCGCGGTGGAAGATGTCATGGCCATCGCTGGCCTGGATAAACGCAGCCTGCAAAGACTGTTCCAGAAATACGTGGGCATAGGCCCTAAGTGGGTGATACAACGCTACCGCCTGCATGAAGCCATCGCCCAGGTGCAGGCAGGCAAAACCACCAGTTGGGTCGACCTGGCGCAAGAGCTGGGCTACTTCGACCAGACCCATTTCGTGCGTGACTTCAAACAGCTGGTGGGGATGACGCCGGGGGAGTATGAGAAGAGTCTGGGCTTGTAGGCGAATGTAATACCGCTGCAACTGTATTGCAATTTTCTGCCAGGGTTATGTTTTAATCATCGCCATGGTGAATCATCTATTTGCAAAATAATTAATAACATACTATCTTGAAATAACCACCGCTCCCCACTATTCAGGAGGTTGCATGCAATACGATCCCAGCAAGACTGCACTGTTTCATCCTGAATCCCAGCCTGCGCTGCTGGGGACAGACTTACCCTGGACCACGCATGCGATTTGTGCCGAGCTGGCGCGGCTGGCTTATTGGCATTATGAAGAAGGTGGCCAGGTGCTGAGCCACTTCAAGAATATACTCACACAGGCGCTATTTACTGAACCGGCCCTGCTACTTGATACCCGCACCGATCTCATCAAGCGTACCGGCACCCAGGGTTTTGCGGTCAGCAAAGGGGGTACTGCCTATGTCGCCTTTCGCGGTACCCAGCCAGACGACCCTACCGACATCCTCATCGATGGTTTGTTCTGGCCTGTGGCCTGGCAGGGTGATGGCCTGGTGCATGATGGTTTCTTGCGGGCCTATGACAGCATCGCCGGGCAATTGCATGCATGGCTGGAGCAGAGTCAGGCCAGCCGGGTATATATCACGGGGCATAGCCTGGGGGCAGCGGTGGCGACACTGGCAGCAGCCTTGTTACCAGACAGCCGCCTGGTGACTTTTGGCTCACCACGGGTGGGCGATGCGGTCTTTGCAGCCATGTTCAAGAACCGCGTGGTAGACCGCTATGTCAACTGCGCTGACATCGTCACAATCCTGCCGCCAGAATCAGAATATTATGAGCACCTGCACGGCATGCATTATCTGGACCGCCATGGCGCCCTGATCGCCGCCGCCAACAGCCTTGATATGTTGCAAGACCAGACCATCGCCAAGGCTGAATACCTGTTTGAATATGCCTGGCGCAGCGAGAATGTCGGCTTTCGTTCTCTGGCTGATCATGCGCCTGTGAATTATGTGCAGGCGGTGCTGGGCTTGTGAGGGATGTTGCAGGTTGGGCAGCGTCGTAGGTTGGGAAAGTTGCGTAGGTTGGGCTAATATTGTAGGTTGGGCTACGGTTTACCAGCCCAACACTGGGCGGTTGGATAAGGTATACGTTTGTTGAGGCCCAGTGTTGGGCTGATGAGGCGTAGCCCAACCTACGTTCTATACCAACCTACGTCATCGCCATCTCAAAAAATGCTATCCTAAGCAAACTCCCGATTTCATCCACCATGCCCGCCAGCCCGCAAAAACAATTCACCATGATCGCCTGCCAGCTACCCGGCGTGGAAGCGGTGCAGGCGCAATCCCGGCATAGCTTTGGGCGGCATATGCATGCGCAGTTTGGTATCGGTGTGGTCTTGCAAGGCGCACAAAAGTCGCTCAGTGGCCGTGGTGTGGTCGAGGCCGTGGCGGGTGATACGATTACTGTCAACCCTGGCGAGATCCATGATGGCACACCACTGAGCGATGCTGGCCGCAGCTGGCAAATGCTGTACCTGGAACCGGCGCTGATCGCCACATTGATGGATGACATCAGCGAGGGTAACAGCAGGCAGGCAGAATTCAGCCTGCCGGTGATACGCAATACCCGTATCAGCCAGGCGGTACGGCACTTGTTTGCTACCGTGACATCACCACAGGCTGCAACGATGTCGGGAGAAGAGCAAATGCTCTTGCTCTTCTCCCGTCTCATGCAAGAGCCTGACAGCCAGCCGGAAGCAGCACCGCCAGCAATACAGCATGCGCGCAGCCTGATTGATGATGATCCTACCGCCGAACTGAGCCTGCAAACCCTGGCGCAGCAACAAGGCCTGAGTCGCTTCCAACTTTTGCGCGCCTTTGCCAAGAGCACGGGCATGACACCGCATGCCTATATCCTGCAACGCCGCTTGCAACAGGCGCGCCGCCTCATTGCTGCTGGCATGCCACTGGTGCAAGTGGCTGGCGAATGCGGCTTTGCCGATCAAAGCCATATGACGCGGCTATTCATCCGCAATTTTGGTCTCTCGCCCGGCGCTTATGTGCAGCGCTGATGCTCTACTTCCCTGCTTAAATCTCCACTGCAATTTTATTCAAGACGCACCCACAACTCACTGTCACGCTCATGCTTTTTAAGATGAATGGGGCAAAAGATGTCAGACAGGTTATTGGGATATATGTATTTGGCGCTGGCGATGATACTGGTCGGCAGCACGGTGGTAGCCAGTAAGATGATAGGTGATGGCTTGCCGGTATTCACCGCCACGGCGCTGCGCTTTGCAATTGCCTTGCCCTGCTTTTTATTCTTGATGCGCGTCACTGGCACACGGCTCCCCCGCTTAGATAGACGTGACTGGGTCTTGTTGATCCTGCAGGCAGGTGCTGGCAGCGTCGGCTACACCAGTCTGCTCATCACAGGCATGCAGATGACATCCGCTGCCGATGCCGCTGTCATCATCGGCAGCCTGCCCATAGTCTCGGCTGCGATTGCCATCGTCGTGCTGAGAGAAAGGCCGCAAGCCAGCCTGCTGCTGGCGGTATTGCTGGCGGGGGCCGGGGTGTTGTCGATAGCAGCCAAGGCAGGTGGTGGCGACCAGCATTCACTCACAGGCAACGCCCTGATCTTTGCAGCGATTATTTGCGAAGCCTTGTTCATTTTGCTCAATAAACGCCTGAAGACTGCCATCGCACCGCTGGCCCTTTCCACCATCATGACTGGCCTGGGCCTGGCTTTATCGCTCATCCCTGCCCTGCTAGAAATGCCCTGGACGCTGACCATCGATAGCCATGCCATCTGGGCCACCGTCTATTATGCGCTGCTGCCTACCGTCGCCGGTTTCTTGCTATGGTATGCTGGTGCAGCCAAAGTCAGCGGCAGCGAAGCCGCCCTCTTCACCGCGCTGGCACCGGTATCGGCTGTGATGCTGGCAGTGCTGGTGCTGGGCGAATTAGTCAGCAGCAGCCAGCTCATCGGCATCGCATGCGTATTGCTGGCTATAGGCGGGATGGCGGTGTTGGGCAAGCGTGGCGCAGATAATGCGAAGGAAAAAATTTCCTGAATTCGTAGGGTGCGTAGGGTAGGTTATTGCGCACCAAAAACTGTGTGTGTAAAAACGGTGCGTTATAACGCACCCTGCATATGCCAAAATCAAACTGGGATACCTCTGCTATGCCAGCACGTCCGCACAAAAACCGTGTACATTAACAGGCTACTCTCAACTGACCATCCTGTCTTGCAGGAACCTGCCATGCTCATCAAAAAAACGCTCTCACTTTGCATCGCTCTCGCCCTGTCCAATAGTCTGCTTGCTGCCACAGCCCAGGCGCAAAGCCTGTCGCCAACCGAACAACAAATCGTCGCCGCCGTGCAGGCGCGTTCTGAGGCTGCCTTGCAATTACTGGAGCGCAGCGTCAACATCAATAGTGGTACGCTCAATCATGCAGGTGTGCGCGAAGTCGGCAAGTTATTCAGCAATGAACTTGAGAGCCTGGGTTTCAAGACCAACTGGTCTGAGATGCCCGCTGCCATGAACCGGGCCGGACATTTGCTGGCCGAGCGTGAGGGCAAGCAGGGTAAGCGCGTGCTGATGATAGGCCATCTCGATACCGTCTTTGAAAAAGACAGTCCCGTGCAATTGTGGGACAGGAAAGGCAATCGCGTGCGCGGCCAGGGTGTCAATGACATGAAGGGTGGCGACGTCATCATGATAGAGGCCCTGCGCGCCCTGCATGCCGTGGGTGCACTTGACAATACCCGCATACAAGTCATCTTTAGCGGTGATGAAGAAAGCGCTGGCCACCCCACCGCCACGTCCCGCGCCGACCTTGTCAATGCAGCCAAACGCAGCGATGTGGCGCTGGCCTTTGAGGGCACGGCACTCGACGGCCAGGGCAATGCCACAGGCACCGTGGGCCGCCGTGCCTCTGGCGGTTTTGTGTTGGAGGTGAAAGCCAGACAAGGGCATTCTGCCGCGGTATTTGGCCACAATGGTTACGGCGCGATTTATGAAACAGTGCGCATACTGAATAGCTTTCGCGAACAATTGATAGAGCCTGACCTGACCTTCAACCCCGGCAATATCATAGGCGGCACCGAGATAAGCTACGACAGCCAGACCGGTAAGGGCACGGCATTCGGCAAGACCAATGTCATCGCCCCCAGCGCCGAGGTGCATGGCGATTTGCGCTACCTCAGCGCAGAGCAGGGCCAGCGCGCCAGAGAGCGCATGAAAGACATCGTCAGCAAGAGCTTGCCCGGCACCAGCGCCACGATCCGCTTCTCAGAAAACTATCCGCCCATGTCACCCACGCCTGGCAACGACGCCCTGCGGGACCTGTATTCCAAAGCCAGCCTTGACGCTGGCCTGGGCGAGATCAAGGCTTTCCCGCCGGGTGAACGTGGAGCTGGCGACATACAATTCGTCGCACCGTATGTAGACAGCCTGGATGGCCTGGGCGCTACCGGCAGAGGTGCGCACTCACCGGATGAAGACCTGGATATTTCTTCGATACAGAAAGCGACGATCAGGACGGCGATTTATTTGTATAGGTTGACAAGGTGAAGGGCTGCGTTGCCATGCACGGCAAATATCAATCAGAACCAGGAAAATGGCGTAAATACGCGGTGATCTATAGTTTTTTTGATTTTGTTGATGATTGCTCTTGATTTATTGAGGATGGTGGGCAAGTAAGGCCGTAGGTACGATTAGCGCAAGCGTAATCGTACGCATGGTCAGCGGCAAGCCTCCATGCTGCTTGACTATCCCTGGCCGTGCGATGAGACAGAATCCGGCATGTATCACGCTCACATCGCAATGGGACAGGCGGACAAGTGGATTGCTTGAGACGACTTGTAATTTGAGGCATCGCATGCGTACGATTACGCTGCGCTTGTATGGTTATAAGTGACGATTTCTGGGAAACTAGAAAGCGTCGGGGTGGAGGGACAACGCTGCGCATCTGCAGTTTTAGCTGACAGACTCGATTAGAACTCTC
>NZ_JBMPOT010000033.1:0-28978 GCF_049340425.1 Undibacterium sp. JH2W
GGTTGTGGTCGTACACCAATTCAAACACTAATTGACGGAAAGGAGGCGTGGCACGATAAAATCACAAAACTAAATAACTGAATTTGATCTGACAATTCCGCACTTCAAACCGGGTGACTGTCAGATCAGGTCGCAACTACTACAAATTAAAGCGGTTTTTTAATAATCGCTGAGCTAGACGCTTGATCGCTTCTGCATCGTTTGCTTCCCCTGATAAAATTGCCTGTGCATAAGGAGCAGACAAATTGGCTTTGTCGAGTCGCAATGCAAGTTCTATGTGCAAACGCGCTTTTTCAACATCATTTTGCGTCGCAGCGATCACAGCAATTGCACCATGGCTCTCACTGAAATTTCGATCGAGGGCTAATGCCGTTTCAAATTCGATTCGAGCAGATTCCAAATCCTTTTGTATAAAGTAGAGCCAGCCCAAACCTAAGTGCGTGCCGATATGATCGGGCATGTGGACAACAGCACCCTGAAGATATGGCAATGCTTGTTCAATTTTGAAATCATACATTTCTGTAAAACCAAGCAAAGACAAGATACGTCCGTCGACAGGGTTTTTAGTCAGGGCTCTTAGTAAAAAATGTCGTGATGCCTCAGTATTTCTTTGAGACAATGCGACTGTTGCATTTGCCACTAAAGCTTCAACTTGTTCAGGTTCTACAGCAAGTGCCAGTCTAGCCCAATTTGCAGCAAGATCCAGTTGACCAGCATCGACGGCGATAAGACTTGCAACTCCCGCAGCCTGAGCTGATAGCCGTTGTACCTTTTCTTGATGCAATGCAAATGCGACTGCTTCGTCAAGTTGGAGCAATCGATGCATACAGCGTAAGCGCAGAACTTGTAGGTCACTCACGTCTTCAACTGCAGTACTTGCCTCGATATCAATTACGGTATCCAAAACAGCAAGCGCGGCAACATAGTCAGCTTGCTGGAAGCGAATAAACGCCAGATTGTGGCTGATTGCCAAGTGTTTTCCCTGATCTTGCTGCAATTCTTGCAGGATTGCTTCGGCCTCAGCGTAACGTCTCTGTGCGATATAAAGGTTAGTGCAACGAAATTGCCAGGCGGGTGCATCCACGCCAATTGACAGAGCGATCTTTAGGAACTGCTCCGCCTTCTCAAATAATGCAGCATGCAAGGCTGTGGTGAAAGCATCAAGTAATAGGTTCTGATTTTCCGGATCACTTTGCAAGTAATTTTCCAGCCGCGTGACCCTTGCTCCGAGCTCTTGCTGCCTTAACGTTTGCGAGCTAGCTACATTTGTATTTTGCTGAGCCAAGTTAGGCTCCTGCGATGTGTTTATGTTTATCATAGTAAGCTTATTTTATCTTTCAATTAGATAAGGAAAGTATTTTGAAAACAGCGAATTCAACATGCCAGATCACAATGTCGTTGCGCAGCCAACAATTGCTTTAGATTCTTTAAGGCTGACCGATGTATCTGAGAGATACGTCCTCGGCTTAAATTCAAAATTTCGGCGATCTCTTCGAAGGGTATCAACTGAAGGTAATGGTAGCGAATGACTTTTTCTTCTTGTCGCGACAATTGATCAACCAAAACTCGGATTTGTTCCTGTAACTGCTTTAGTTCCAAACTTTCGTAGACCGGCTGAATTTGGAATTTCCTATCTTCATTCTCCACCATGCCGCTATCTTCTAGCAGCCATGAGAGTGCTAAGCCCAAGCTGACTTCCGCCAGACGGCGAAAAATCTGATCTTCCTCGCCTTTATTTTTATCATTCAGGTTTGCAGGTGCAGCCATTTCCTTACTGGCTTCTAATCGCTGCGCGTTCAAGCGTTGACGTACTGTAATTTGCTGATACTTTTCAGAATGGTTCTCCATGCTGTTAAGGATGGCACCACGCATTCTTGGACCTGAGAAGCTGGTAAAGCGAGTACCAAGTCCTGGCTTATAACGATTCATGGCTTCGAACATGCCTAGCAAGGCAATCTGAAAATATTCAGCAAATTCCACATCATTGGCGTAACGTCTACTGTACATCGATGCAGCAACCGTCTTCGCATATGGCATATACCAAGCAATAAGGCGCTCCCGGGCATCCAGGTCGGCGTTGCTGTGCCAGTTCTTCCACAGCTCGTCTTCGCCCTCCATGGCCTTCGGCTCGTGTACATGCACATCAAGAATGGCATTGCTTTCCATCCCGTTGCCGTTAGTGGAAAGATCCAACCAATGCTTTTAATACCAAACTCCATCCATCTATTAATACAAACATGAGTATCTTCAAGGGTAAAGCAATGGAGATAGGTGGCATCATCATCATGCCCAAAGCCATTAAAATGCTCGATACGATAAGATCGATCAGTAAGAACGGGAGGAAGATGACGAATCCGATTTGAAATGCAGCTCGCAATTCAGACAACATAAATGCAGGAATCAACTGTAGATTGCTGATGTCATCCATGGTTTCTGGGGTCTTTGATTTGGACAGCTCTACCATCAGTGCCAAATCTTGCTCGCGAGTTTGTCTAGCCATGAAATCACGCATAGGTGCGCTGGTTTTCTCGTAGGCCAGACCAGCCTCCATCTTTCCAGACATGAAAGGCTGAAATGCCTGATCATTGATTGTTTGTAGGGTCGGCGCCATTGTAAACAGTGTCAGAAATAACGCCAGGCCGATCAAGGCAGAATTAGGAGGGGTTTCCTGCATACCGATTGCGTGCCTCAACATAGACAGTACAATAATGATGCGCAAAAATGCCGTCATTGATACCAAGATTGCTGGCAAAATCGCCAAAACCGTTAAGCCCAAAATGACACGTAAAGCCTGATTTGTATCACCAGCAGCGAGGATGGACGGCTTTATTTTATTCGACAGCGATACATCGGCTGCAGGGATGTTACTAACAGCTTTAACTGCATTCGTTGCAACAGATTTTGCGGCGGGCAACGCCTGAGTTTTCTCCGTTACATCTACTTTGCTTTCTTCCGTCACTGAAGAGCTCGCTTCTGACGCACTCGCACTTGTCTCAGCCACGAAGGAGACATCTCTAGCATAGGAAATTGAATTAACTCCCAGGCAGATAAATAAATGCAAGACAATCCATAAACAAGCTCGATAAATGGACATGGTTTTATTCATATGATGTCCGTTCATTTGATGGCAATAAGCTGTCTGCCTCGGGTTCGGACCTTGCAGGACTCTTCTTTTTATCCAATACAGTCACTTGGTTGTCCGAACAAGCAATCAGCAACTCGTCACCATTCCAACTGATGAGATGAAGACTAGTCTTTGTTGTTAACATCAGTTGTTTCTTGATTTTCAGTTCCGTATTTTCATTTTTTCGCTGCTGTCCAAAAAACTTCCCACGCAGATTAAAAGATCCAGACTTTATTTTAAACAGGATATAAGCACAGGCTGCCAATAAGGCGATGACAGTCACTAGCCACGCAGGCGACGTATCATCAGATTTATTTTTGGCATTGTCGCGAATGACAGGGATATTCGCCGATAGCTGTGCTGATGGTGCCGACACAATAGTCACCGTAGAAGCGGCTAAAGATTTGTCCTGAACCGCTAGTGCCTGCGCCTGTACACTGCCACAAAACATCATCAAACTTATCAAGCACATAGAGAGGGCCTGGCGCAGTATCTGCATAATGGATTTCACGTTATTTGCCTGATACCGAGATCAAGGCTTTAATGGAACAGGTAATTCGGATATCTGGATAGCAAATTGCCCATCCACAGCAACCAAGTTACCTCGTGCTACAGTGTGTCCTTCCAATATCAGGTCTATGGTCTGGTCCACATCAGTACCGAGCGGTACTATCTGATGCTGTTTGAGGCTCAGCAATTCTCCGATGCTTAATTCGACCTCACCTACATAAACTTGTAGCTTGGTCTTTACCGAGTGCAAGGGATTGATGCTGGTCATGACTGGCAGTGTTTTGTTGGACGGTGCCTGATCATGCGCATCTAATTCGGGCAACTTGATCATTTGGATCTCCACGGCATCTTGTGCCAAAAGAGGTGCTCCGGAATTGTTCACGGAAGTATCAGGATGTTGATTCATAGTTCATTCAATTTTCAAATAGTAGCAAGTCGGTTATGCACAAGTCCGGTGTATTTCATTGAGCTAAATTAGTAAGCAACTGACTTGCTTTCGACAGTCTTGTTTTGTGGCGTTGCCATCATTAATTCGATGGCTTTCTTTTGGCCTTGAACGCCTAAATACGCCTCGCATAGAATCCCGCCATTAGCAAATTTGACTTGTAATGCTTGCTCCAAACCATGCGGCAAAGGGATTACATCCCCTACTTGCATTTGCTGTAAATTGCCAATTTCTATTTCACACGGACTTAATTCAACCCGAATACGTACTTTTTTATGCTGTACGGCTTGCATTAAGGGAGCTAACCTGGACCTAGGCGGTTTGTGTGACATGCTGCGCTTTTCAGCTTCTGCATTCAACAGGTCTTTACCCAATAATTGCTCAACACATGCCTGACTCAACAAGAGCATCAATGTCATTCCGCACCATTGCAATGGTACTTGCACTGCGCCGGACCATGCTTTGTAGAGATACTGTGCCGGTGCATCTATCTTCATATCCGTATTTGCTGGCACAAGCAACTCGGTCAATTTGAGAAGATAATCTTCCCAAGCGCTACTAGCGACACTTTTCCCTACATTTCCTTTGGACCTACTTCCACCTGTCGTGCTACCAGCATTAGTAAAGAGAGTTTCTTGTACATGATCGAGATGCTTAGTTGGCAGTTGTAACCAAAAAAATGGCGTATCGGATTGATAGAATACTCTCCAGGATGCAGATTCTTTAATTCCTGCACTACCTTCCGAAGCCAACAAAGTACGTGTAGCTTTGCTTTCGCCGCTTGCTAGCCAATCTTTATCCCAGGCAGCATTGAGCGCATCAAATCTGCCTGAAATCAAGTCTAGATGTTGCGCTGACCACCAGCGCATTTTTTGCAATGGATCCGGTCTAGCAATTTGTTTTTTTTCAGCCCCTTCAGACACCACTATTTACCTTTCATCGCAAATAATTCCTGCAACATTTCATTGGCAGTAGTTATGATTTGTGACGATGCCTGATAACCACGTTGCATGATCACCAGATCACTGAATTCTTGAGAAAGATCGACATTAGAAATTTCAACCATACCTGATTTAACATTTCCAAAACCGTTTTCCCCTGCGCTACCAGAATGCCAGGCTGTCGGGTCAATAGCGTCAAATTCGTTGCCACCAACTGCTTGCACAGCATCTACCGTATCGAAGCGGCCTAGGGCCAAGCGACTACCTTTGCTGGTCTGGCCGTTTGAATATGTCATCACAAGCACACCTGTGGCATCAAAACTGGCTCCTGTTAAGTTTCCAGCTGCAAAACCATCCTGGGTGCCAAAGCCTATCGTAGTTAGATTTGGAGTCTGCGCAAAAGAGGTAACGTCGGTACTAAAGTCCAACGTCAATGGAATGCTGGTTAAACCAGCAGGTGTATAGTTGATTGCCACTTTAGAATTAGCTGGGTCTATCTTTCCAGCCTGGAATACGATCTTGCCTGTGCCAACTGAAACACCATTCTCAGAGACATCAACGCTCCAATTATCAGTGCTAGTTTTTGTCAATTTGGTCGTCAAATTATGTTCACCACCTGCGCTATCGATTACTTTGACCGAACCAACACTAACTGTGGTGCTGCCTATATCCACATTGCCTTTAAACGTGACAGTCGTAGTAGCTTTGGATGTCGACGCACGTGTGCCATTGACGGTGATCTCAGTAAGTGCGCCACTTGCGTCGCGCCCCATGACTTTATTTCCATCCAGACGATTGATTAACACACCACTGGAATTGAATTCAAATTGACCGGCGCGCGTGTAATGTAACTTGCCATTGGCATCTTTTAAGGTAAACAAACCTTGACCGTCGACTGCAAGATCCAGTGTGTTACCGGTTTGGCGAAGTTCACCTTGTTTAAAATTAAGCGTAGTCCCACCAGTGACCAAACCGTGACCAGTAGAGCCCATGGTTCCTTTTGATGTACCGCTTTGATCACCATTGGCATAGAACATATCACCAAACTGTATGCTTGAACTCTTATAGCCTGGAGTATTAATGTTGGCAGTATTATTAGCAATCACTTTGAGTCCACGTGAATAACCCTGTAAACCACTCATGCCAATGTAGATGGAATCTAACATAATCTTCTTTCTTTTTTCTCGAAAATCTTTAGTTTGATCCGCGCTTTAGCGGACATTAATAATTTGATCCAGCCCTACATTTTCTATTTTGACGCCACCAGTGGTGTTCAGAGTCAGCATGGGCGAGTCTCCGCTAAGCGAAAGACCAACAACTACTCCCGTTAACGTACCTGTACCCGTCGCGACATCCACAGTTCTACCGATAAGACCTACAGACTGTAGCGACGCCTGATTAGTAATCAAGTGCTCAATATTTGTGTTCAATTGCTGCGTCTGCTGCAAGGTCGTGAATTGCGCCATCTGCGCCATGAATTGCTGGTTATCCATAGGCTTCATGGGATCTTGATAATTGAGCTGAGTCAGCAAAATCTTCAAGAAGTCCTGAATACCTAGATTGTTAGCTTGCAAATTGTTGGTAGCTGCTGATGCACTACCTACGGAACTGATGGTCATCGCATCTCCTTTGCATGTAAGTAAGAATTTAAAAAATAATGTTTGTCTGAGGATTTCGTTTCATGCATCGTTGCACTTGCATCGTTTAACGGTGAGTTCGATTTGTTTCCATCTCTCAGTATTTGTGTAACCTGACTTTTGGATACTTGCTGGCCATTCCAGACTAGAGATAGCAACTGCACATTTTGTTGAGCTACCCAGTTCCGCAATTGCTGTGAAAGCTGAGTAATGTCTATTTTGGCGTTACCATCCATCCCCAACCACAATCGCAATCCTTCTTCGCTCCATTCTGCATGAAAGCGTATCACTTCATGGTCATGTTGAGAGGATTCCGGCACTTGCACTACTTTCGTCTCAGCTGCTTCAGCTTTCTCGATTACATCAGCAGCTAACCTGGAAGCAAGAAAACCGGTCGCCAGTTTCGTGGTGGCTTGATTCGTTTGCTGATCAACCTCGCCAGTTAGAGAGAGTAAATTCAGTGAACTAGAGATGGCCACTACGCCTGTCCAGACCTCCAATCCACTCTTGAGTGACTCGGCGAACTGTGCCTTATCTGTCACACTGTTCATGGCAACAGGCGTGTTTTCCTGGGTCTGGGGAACAGAATTGGGCGTATTTTCTTGCACAAATTGTGTACATCCAGCCAAAGAAACTGGTCCATGTTGCGATACTTGCGATTCGGCGATTTTATGGGCGTCCGCGGGCAAATTCTGTTCAGAAAAAGCGTGTAACTTAGACGCAGGTAAAGTTGGCTGCGGCCCAGCTAGCTGCAAATCATTCCGCAAAACCACCTCGACTTCGATAGGTAAACCACTGGATACAGCTTCGCCAACACCGTTACTGAGTAGGGACTGCTTTACAACTGAACCAGAAGAATCAATGTCCCTGATTTGCGTTACCTCATGCGAAACAGGTGCCTGAAAGCTAGGTAGTTCATTCTGAGAATTCTGCACAGGTTTACTTTGCGACGCTTGAAAGTAGTCTCTATGAGTCAAACCTTGTCGAAGCCACTCTTGCATCTGGGACTGCTCCATCGCCTTCATCCAAGCCTTTTGCTTGGACAAATCCATGGAAACGCCGCTTTCAGTGCCGACGCGCAATCCCTTGACCTGAGGGTCTTGATTGAGGGCTAATGATGCCACACTCATACACTGACCTCTTTTCTCTTCGCTCTCCACATGCTTCTGGCGTTCCAATCCCTATCGATCTCAGCGTTTTGCTGATGCAATTGCTCAAGTATATATTCGTCCAAACATTCTTGACGGTGAGACTCGAAAAGCTCTAATTTTTGTTGCAGGCCTATGCATTCTTCGCGAATCGAAGTACATTTTTTTTGTAACACCAGCAACTCTTCTTGCTTCCTAAATATCTCATTTTTCAGCGTCAACAGAAATTCCAGGGCCGACTGATGGACAGAGACATTGACATGACTCTGCCATGAAGTCATCGCCAAGTTTGCTTGGTCCTGCTCACGCTGTTTCAGATCATCAATAATTTGGGTGCAACTTTGTTCTTCTTGTTGTGCCTTCGCAAGTTCAATTTCCAGTAAATCCAATTTCCATTGCGTCTGCTTCTGAATAGGATCTAACTGGTAGGTAAAACCGCGCAAATCTACACTGGCGCTCATACACGTCCTTTCGACATGTTTCTGCCAACAATTTGGGCTAGATTTTGGATTGCCTGCTCACGTAAAAAACCACCAGTATCTTGTTTGAGCCAACCCATCAATTGCCCCTCGATCTGCAAGGCCTGATCTAGAGCAGGATTACTGCCCGCCTGATAAGCACCGATATCAACCATTTGTCGGTTGCGCTCTAGTACAGCCATTTGTTTGACGGTCTCTATTGCAAGAAGTTTTTGTTCCTGGCTCACAATATCTGGCATGACCCTGCTGACACTTTTTAATATATCGATCGCTGGATATTGGCCTTTGTGTGCTAGCTGTCTAGCCAAGACGATATGTCCATCCAGTATCGAGCGTAGGCTGTCGGAGATAGGCTCATTCAAGTCATCCCCTTCAACCAATACGGTCATCAAAGCGGTAATCGCACCACCACTATCGGCCGTACCGCAACGTTCACATAGTTCCGGCAACTCTGCAAAAACAGAGGGCGTATACCCACGTGCTGTCGGCGGTTCCCCTGCAGACAAGCCAACTTCCCGTCTTGCCATGGCAAAGCGCGTGACAGAGTCCATAGTCAGCAAAACCTGCAGGCCCTGGTCCCTGAAATATTCAGCAATCGCCAAAGCCGCATAGGCAGCACGTATGCGTGCCAGTGCAGGTTGATCTGAGGTAGCAACAACCACGACAGAGCGCTTCATCCCTTCTTCACCAAGTTGCTTGTCGATGAATTCCCGGACTTCGCGGCCACGTTCGCCGATGAGGGCGATAATATTGACATCGGCCTTCACATGACGTGCGACCATGCCAAGTAATGTGCTTTTACCCACGCCACTGCCAGCAAAAATACCAACCCTTTGCCCTTTACCAATAGTCAGCAAAGAGTCTATGCTCCTAATACCAGTTTCCAGCACCTTCTCGATCCTGGGTCTTTGCATGGGATTAATCGGCGCAGCCTTTAGCGGCTTTCTAAACTGGGTACGTGCGGCAGGCATGCCATCAAGAGGATGCCCAAATCCGTCTATGACACGTCCAAGTAACGTGTCCCCAACACCAATTTCAGCAAAGGCTCCATCAGCAACCACCTCGCAACCCGCCGCAAGTCCTTGGACTGAGCCATATGGCATCAAGGTCAGGTAGCCCGCGCCTATGCCTATGACTTCAGCAATGATAGGTGGAATCGTTTCATTCCCTAGATTTTCGCTACGCTTTGGGTATATAGAACATAATTCTCCGACGGTAGCGTTCAGCCCAGTAACTTCGATAGACAAACCACTGAACTGGCGCACCTGTCCTATCCGTTTAAAAAATACGGATTTGTTCAATTGCTTGTGATATTCGTCTAAAGTAATCACGCCGTTCTCACAGCAGGTGGCATGTCTACAGGTGCAGGCACATTGCCCGCAATTTGCGATTTAGTTGACTGTAATTTGCTCTTGCGCTCCCGCCTCGCCTGTAGCAATCCCTGCTTCAGTACTTCTATCTGAAAATCCAATCGGGCATCAAGGCTTTGCTCGCTAGATCTTATGATAAGACCACCCAGCTTAATGTTCGCGTCGGATACCCAGCGAATTTGCTCTGTCTTGCTTGTCCCATGTGTCTCAACGGTTTCTTCATCCCTATTTCCGGCGGACAGTAAAGCATAGTCATCAGGATGAAGGTGCACAGAAAATTCGGTATCAGTCAAATGCTGCTTAACGAGAGAATTTACCAATTGCCTGATCACCATTTCAGAACTCAAGGATTCGCCCAAAATTTTTGATGTGGCACTGAAACTCAGTGCTACCAACTCGTCTTCAGCATCCCGCATATATGCTTGTAGTCGCTCTGGCAAACTAGCAAATATCTTTTCCAATTGAGCAAGCTGTCTGGACAGGTTTGCCTTCAAATCTTCTGCTTCCTTTTGTGCTGCCAGTAGGCCTTCTTTTTTCCCGCTGGCAAAGCCCTGCTGTTGGCCCAACTTATAGGCCTCTTGGAATAGCTGTTCGCGCTTGCCATCTAGCTCAGCCTGCAGTTTTTTTTCGACTTCACGCACTGCCTGGCTATGTGCTTCCATTTTACCGGCCAGAAAACCCTCGTCATAACGATCCACTATCAATGTTTTAGGTGTAGAGGGAGGTAAATTAAAATTGACAGGATTTGCCTTTGTCTCGACAGGACTGCTTTCATTTTCAGACTTACTTTTAATGGCAAAATTCTTTTCTAAGGCTTTTCCAGGCCTATGCAAGGTGTGCACGTGCTTATGTACAAGCACGTCACGCAAGATTTGCATATTTTTTTTAATTACTGGCTGACCTTTCATGCTCAACACTCCCTGCGCGAGTCTGGTTTCTTGCTACGCAAGTCAAACCGCTGCAACAACTGGTAGAGCATGCCCTTTTTTTGTTCTACATTCTCGGATTGTGGCTTAGCGCTTGGTGTTGGAACTTGTTGCACCAATTCGGCGATCAAAGTAAGTTGTAATTTTTTGGCAGGAACATCACGTACCTGCAATGAAGGCTCGTTCATCGCTTTCGTGCATTCTTGTATGCGCCGTATGATGCTTGCATCAAAGCACATCAGGAATTCCTTTTGCCAGGTCCAAGGATGGATGCTCAGGAGAAATGCCAACAGCCCAGGGCTTTCATCTGACAAAATCGCAAATAGATCCCTATAGTCAGCAGCATTTAAATACGCGATTTGTCCTGACCAATCCTGATCCAAAGCCCTTACTCTGGGTGCCGCTATTGCCGAAGTTTGTCCTTCAGCATTATCAATGCTTGAAAGCAAGTCTTGATCTACAGGCAAGCCCAGATCTTGTAGCTCTTCTAGCAAATTGTTCAGAATGCTGGTTTCTTTGTCGTCCAGTTTACTCAGTATCCATTGCCGATCAAGCGTATGCATGGAATGTAACATCAACGCAGAACGCCTGATATTTTCGGAAATTGAATTTATTTGCATCATATTCTCAATCGTAGGCTCAGATCCGTTGTTGAGTTTCTGCAGCCGACTCTGCTGAAGCACTGAATTCTGACCGGCGCATCCATTCTTGAATCTGCATCAAAGCCTGTTCCCGCTGGTGTTGACTCATAACAACAACATTTGCCTTTTTTCGTGAAGACAACTGCAACAGGAATAGAGCAAATATGACTAGTACTAAGATAACCAATAAAATGGTAATAATCTTAAAGGTATCAAGCTCTGCAGCCAATTGCTTGGTTTCTTGCATTGGCGCGTCTGACTTGGCCGTATTTGCCTGAGCCAAGGAATCTGCCAATTTATTGTCCTGACCAGGAATTCCAGGTAGGCTCTGGACAACCACAGTGTCACCCCGCTCAGCTACCACGCCGACGGCAGCAGCAACCATAGCCTTGACCTTTTCCATTTCTGCATCATCAAGGGATTTCCGTACTACTGCAACCACATTGATTTTCTGAATTGCTCCTGGCTGTCCAACCACCTGCTCAACCTTGCGTCCAAGTTGGTATTCCGTTTCTCGTTGCGAACTACCACCGCGGGCATTCTGGGGCTGTGAAGCATCAACAGGCGCTCCTGATTCTTTTACAGTCTCTTTCTCACGGACGATGACACCAGTTGGAGTTTGTCCTGCAACTGCTGGTGCGGCGATTACATTCTCAGTGGTGACTCGAACCTGGTCCATGTTAAGAACCACGTCTACACTTGCCATGGCTTGGCCTGCGCCAAAACTATGTTCTAAAACCTCATTGACCTTATGGGCCAGTAGTGTTTCAGTATCCTTTTTCAAATCCAGGTTTGCTGTACTCAATTCAACTTCACCAGCATTAGCATTGTTACGAGTCAACGCAACACCTTGGCGATCTACCAGGGTGACGTCCTGAATCTGGATACCTGGCACTGCCGCAGCTACCAGCCTTTGAATGCCAGTGATTTGCTCTTGCCTCAATTTTTTACCTGGTTTCAAGGAAATGGTAATTGCGGCCTTAGGCTTGTTATTGCTACGTTTGAACAAACCTTCTTCTGGCAAAGCAAGGTGGACGCGAACATCTTTGACTTCATCAAGCGAAGAAATAGTGCGAGTAATCTCACCTTGCAATGCGCGCTGGAAATTGATTTTTTGAGCAAATTCAGTCATGCCGAAATCACTGCTGTTGAATAGCTCAAATCCAACCGCGCCATTCAATGGGATTTCCTTACCCATCAGTTTCAAGCGGGTAGTATGAACAATTTCTTTATCAACCAGGATAGTATTACCACCCTCGCCTATCTTATAAGGTATTTTCAAGCGGTCCAGTTCGGCCACCATGGCTGCGCTATCCTGTGGCTTCAGGTCGGAAAACAGCACTTGATAATCTGTGCGCAACAACCATACTGCACACCATGCAGTGATGATAAAAATAGCCAGCAGCCCGCCCACGAAACTGATGCGAGCAGAACCACTTAGCGTATTCCAAAAATTTTTAATCACAAACTACTCCAACCACGATTGCAAGAGATGCCTTCAGACATCCAATTCTTCATTTCTCAACTTAATCAGACTTATATCTGCATTTTCATGATGTCCTGATAGGACTCCAGCAAACGATTCCTCACCTGCAACATCAATTGAAATGACAAGCGACTTTCTTCCATGCGTATCATGACCTGGTGCAAATTCTGCACATCACCAGTCGCCAAAGCTTGTAAATCAGCTTGTGAGGTTTGTAGTTGCTCATTGACCTGGGCCAGTCCCTGACTCACCATATTGCTAAAACTCTGTGCTGGTGCCGCCGCATCGTTAGCAAGTGGTGCTAAAGAAGGAATAGCTGCAGGTGCGATAAACTGCGAGATGCTAGAGACTTCCATTAGTTACTTCCTCCACCGATTTCCAGTGCCTTCAGTGCCAGGTTTCTTGCCGTATTCATGGCAGCAACATTGGCTTCATATGCTCGCATAGCACTCATCATGGTGACCATTTCATTGGCCGAATCTACTGCTGGATAAGCGACAAAGCCCTTGGCATCCGCGTAAGGATTACCAGGCTCATGCACCATGCGTGCAGGTTTGTCGATGCCTTCTATAGTGAAACTTCTGCCAGCATTACCTATTGTGAATAAACCGGTTTCGCCTACCAAGTCTGAAAAACTGCTACTTTGAGCAGCACTTCTTGCGATCACACGCAGTGGTTGATAACCTGTTCCATCAGCTTCCCTCACGGTGTTGGCATTTGCCAGGTTCATTGCAGAGATGTCTACCCTGGCACGTTCATATGACATGCCTACTGCGCTTATACCAAATGATTGTCGATAATCCATTTTTTATACCCTCAATTATTTCTTACCGTCAGTGACCGCACTCGATAGAATTGCGTAGTGGCGATTCAATGCCTTGATCAGTGCCTGATATTGCACAGTATTGTGTGCCATGGCTGCCATCTCGGTATCGAGCGAGACTTTTGCAGGATTTCCATTTACATCAAACACTGGCTCCAATTCCAACTGCCCAATACTGTGCTTTTGGCCGCCTTTGCCTTGAGTTGGTGCAGACAGCTGCTCCAGTTGTTCCATGTAACTGGCGAAATTGACTTGCAAAGGCACATAGCCCTCTGTATTGACATTGGCAACATTATTAGCAATGGCCTGATGCCTGAGCGTTGCCGCATCCAGTGCCAATCCCACAGTTGCTGTTGTCAAAGATTCGAGATGTTGAATCATAATTTTAGGCGTATTAAATTATTGAATAATCAGTTCAGCATGCAAAGCACCCGCGGCCTTGACTGCTCTCAGTATGGAAATGATGTCGCGCGTGTTGGTTTTGATGCGCACCAAAGATCGCACAAGGTCAGCGACGGTATTTCCTTCAGACAAAAATGCCGACTCCTTCTTCTCGTCCACATCCAGTTTTGTATTTGTCACGATGGCAGTGCGAATGGCGCTACTTGCCTGGCCAATTACAAATGGTTGGGATGCTGTATTTTGGCTGGCAACAGAAATTTTTATGTCTCCGTGCGAAATCGACACTCTGGATATTTGTACATCACCACCTGCCACCACCACGCCAGTGCGCTCGTTGATCACGACTTTCGCTCGACGATCAGGTTCCACCAACACATTTTCTATCTCAGCGATGAAGTCAACCAGTTGATCTTTTTGGTTGTCTGCCACCTGTATCTGAATTCCAGAGGCATCACTGGCAACGGCAATCATGCCAAACTTTGCATTGATCGCCTTAGCAACGCGACTGGCAGTCGTATAATCCGGATCAGACAACAAAAAAGTCAGTTTTTGGTCTTTATTCAGCATTTGTGAGCTGACACCCACCTCAACGATCGCACCATTAGGAACCGAGCCAACGGTCGGATGGTTTTTTTGGATAATATTGCCATTTGCATCGTAACGATAACCACCAACCGACAAGGCACCTTGGGCTAATGCATACACCCTCCCATTCGGTGCTTTTAGTGGTGTGCTCAATAAGCTGCCACCGACCAGGCTGCGTGCATCACCTGCAGAAGTAATAGTGACATCCAGGGTATCCCCCTCGCGGGAAAAGGCTGGCAGCATAGCACTCACCATCACCACGGCGACGTTGCGGCTCTGCACCTGGTCAACTGGTATCGTCAGATTAAATTGCGAATACACATTTGCCAGTACTTGTCTTGTTGTTCTGTTGGATGAAGAGTCACCCGTACCGGCCAAGCCTGTAACAATGCCGTAGCCCACCAAGGCGTTTTCGCGCCAGCCTTGCAGCTTACCGATGTCTTTTACCCGGACCTCTTTCATGTCCTGGACTTCATTCGCCTTGTTCTGGTTGATTGCCTGTGCGTCTTGGGCAATAACAAAAGCGCTCAACAACAAGATTTGCAACCAATAAATCATATTCTGTATTCTCATTACAAACCCAACCCGTCAAGCAGGCGTCGCCACCAACTACGGCGCTGCCTATCAGTAATCTCGCCCTCACCCACATAGACTATTTTGGCGTCAGATAAGCGCGTTGAAATAACGACGTTTTGATCAGAGATATCTTGTGGGCGAACCCTGCCTTCCAGGCTCACTCTTTGTACTTCGTCATTCACCATCAAGGCCTGTTCACCCGAGACACCAAGATCGCCATTGGAATAAACTTCGCGAACCGCTACAGTCAGCGTGGCCAGCAACTTGCTACTGCGTTGCGTCTTACCCCCGCCATCGAATTCCCCGCCTACGCTCACACCAAACTGGCGCAAAGTACTACCGTTCTTGCCTATTTCTGCAGAGACAGCGTCTTTTCTGCGAGTACCAGTGTCTGAACTAGTAGACGCGGTCGAATTTTCAAATACCTGCACGGTCAAAACATCACCGACCCTGAAAGCCTTATTATCCGAAGTCAATGCACGGTAAGTCGATTCCTTGTACAGGCTATCTGCAAATACGGGAGAGCACAGGCAAAGGGCAGCAATGACTATCATGCTGACAAACGCCGAACTCGTATGTATCCGTTTATCCAATTTCATTAATACAACTCCACTTTTCCAGGTTGAATAATTTTTGCCTGAATTTGATTATTTGAGTTTACCGGTCTTACTTTGATAACCTGGCCAACGATGCCATCCTGCATCACCTCCACTCGGCTTTCTATGCTGACCAAGCCTTCATGGGCGAGCAACACAGCAAACTCACCACGTAAAACATCAGGTTGAGTCTCAACATTTGCTTTGCTCAACGCCACCCCTTTAGGCAAGAAGGTTTTCGCCCTGACGGATGAAGATGTTAACGCTGACAGCACCACAGCCTCGTTCAGGTCGGCAAATAAATCAATATCCTTCGCCTCGACATCTGCCGCCTTGAGCAACTCGCCCCTTGCTACATCATGTCTTACTTGTAAAACCGTCCTGGTACCGCTGATATCAAATTTTACAGGGACAGACTTGATCATGTTGTCTGCCACAAGTACATCGACCAATATCGTCACACGTTTACGTAAGCCCCATGGTTCGGATAACCTGGAGACTCGCATTTCCACTTCACCCATTGGCACTGACAGACTAGCTAGCTCAGCTTGCGATTTGATTTCAACATTGCCAGTTATCGATTTGCTCCAGTCCTTTAACGCGTCAAAGGCAAAAGTACGTATCTGAGAGCTATCAAGCAACTGGGTCTGAAGCATGACTGTCACCGCCTCGGCACCACTCCAGCGCACATCACGCGCACGCATGCCCGCATGCAACTTAACCCATTTTTCCAGCAACTTGCGTTCGACCAGCATGCTGGTTTTAGTCAGTAACATCGTGCCAATCGGCATACTGAGTAAAGCTGCCTGTTCTTGGCTTGTATTCGCATCAACTTTGACGACATCACCCAAAACAAGCATGGGAGTCTTTACTTCGGCAACGCTGCGCAACTCGAGCTGTACTGGTTTAGCCAAGACGACAGCGGTCAACAAACACCCAATGAGAAGGACCAAACAGTGAATTCCACGAAAGAATTCAAACTTCATGTTGGCAGCCAGGCACATGCACTTTACTTACGCAGATTATTTACCAGGCCCAGCATTTCGTCGGACGCCTGGACAATTTTTACATTTGCTTCATAGGCACGTTGAGCAATCATGAGGTTCACCATTTCATCGAGCATCTTGACATTGGATGCTTCCAGGTAACCCTGCATAACGCTACCCACTCCGTTTTCACCAGCGATACCTGCGATTGCCTCACCAGACGACTCACTGGACTTGTAAAGATTTTCTCCCAGGCTAGTCAGCTGTCCAGGGCTGGTAAAACGCACCAACTCTATTTGTCCAACATCACTCATACCGGTCTGACCTGCAAAACTCACTTGCACTCTGCCGTCAGTACTGATTTGCAGGCTTTTTGCGCCTTCTGGAATAGTGATGCCCGGCTTTAATGGCTGGCCGCTTTGCAGTGCCAACTGTCCATCCTTGTTTACTTTCAGACTGCCACCGCGACTATAGGCAACAGAATTGTCTGCCATCATTACCGACACGAAACCGTCACCCTGAATCGCAATATCAAAGGCGGAATCAGATTTTTTCAACTCACCAGCATCAAACAACTTGCTCATGCTCGCAATTGCTACGCCAGCGCCAAATTTACCGCTTTGTGCTAAAGCACCCAGACTGTCGGTAGCGCTAAGCTGGGAAGTCAACCTGGTATCTGGCACCATCATGTCAGAAAAACTGACACGAGACTTCTTGTAACCATTGGTATTCGCATTGGCAAGATTATTGGCAATCGTATCGACATTCGTCTGCTGCGCTTGCATCCCAGTTGCGCCAATGTATAGTGCGTCAAACATTATTGATCCTTACTTCAAAAGTATTTATATCATTTTCTGAGGAACAAAATGACTAGCTGACATCGCCAAGTTTGCGGATCGCCGCGCCCATCATTTCATCGTAACCCTGGGTTATTCTTTGCATGGATTCAAAATGACGCATGGTTTGCATAACCTGCACCATCTCATGCATAGAATTAATATTGGCATTTTCCAGTTGGCCCTGATGTATCTGTGCATTCTTGCTTTGTGCACCCCATACACCTTCCCTGGCTGTCAACATACCATCGCCGGTCTTGATCAAGTCACTACCATGTTCGAACTCGACCAGCTTAAATTGCCCAACTGAACCCACTGACAAGCCACCTGACTCACCATTTGCATCTTCAATAAATTGCCCGTTTGAGTCGACGACTGGCTTACTTGAACGAACTATGATGTCGCCGTTTTTGCCCATTACTGGATATCCCTGTTGGTTCACCACGCGCCCTTGAGCATCCAGATGAAAATTGCCCTGGCGGGTATACACGGGTCCTTGCGGCGTCGACAATTCAAAATAGGCATTGCCATTAATTGCAAAATCCAGACTTTGCCCTGTCACTTTAAAACTACCCTGACGCAGGTCAGTCACTACTTCCAATGAACTGGCCTGTTGATCGACATTCATACCGGCTTGCACCAAGTCACCAAAGGTGTGCTCGACAATGACTTCGCGTTTATACGCGGGAGTCAGTGCATTCGCCATATTCATGCTGATGCGTTCCATGCGTGCCGCATCGTTTTGCATGCTTTGCAAGGTGACACCTAAAATTCCATTCATTGCTTGATACTTTCTTTAAAGCCTAGGTCAGATTGCCCATTGACATAGACATGTCAATCTTAAAGTTGCACTACACCAAAGGATTTTAATTCTATATTTTGCGGGATTTCCGACATCGACAAAACCCGCAAATGTGGTACTACGCGCTCACTCAGGGCGCGTATGTGTCTGCGTAAATCAGGCGAACACAATAAAACTGGCAGCATATTATTCTTCATCATGCGGTCAGCCTGCTGTACCAACTTACTCATAAATTGCTCTGCCAGTTTTGGCTCCAGCACAAATGAGCGGTTGGCAGGCGCACCCTCCTGCCTTGCCGCCTGTAGGTTCTGCAAAAACTGGCTTTCGATAGCAG
The DNA here is from genome assembly GCF_049340425.1 of Undibacterium sp. JH2W. NCBI lineage: Bacteria > Pseudomonadati > Pseudomonadota > Betaproteobacteria > Burkholderiales > Oxalobacteraceae > Undibacterium > Undibacterium sp. JH2W. Next base: position 18,648 of record NZ_JBMPOT010000033.1, read on the forward strand.
GATCCAGCGTCATCACTTGCAAGGCATTCGCTTCACCGATCAATCCTTGACAGATCGCATTCCCTAAGCGTTGACGCACCATTTCAGTTAAATAGTTAGTGTCTTTACTGCTTCTACCGGCATCAGCCAGGGTTTCCAAAATCGCCTCGATATGGCGTATAGATACTTTTTCTCTTAGCAGATTCTGCAATACTCGCTGCACATCGCTGACAGAAATTACTGTTGGTATCAACTCATCGACCAAACTGGATTGATTTTCTCGTACGCGATTAAGCAAACGATCTGTCTCGCCCCTGGTCAACAGATTGGCAGACTCCCTGCGCAGTACCTCTGTCAAATGCGTCAGGAACACAGTTTCCCCGTCAACCAGCGTATATTTATTAGCGCTGGCGTTGTCCCTCTGATTGGCATTGATCCATAAGGCTGGCAAACCGTAAGTTGGATCCTTCGTAACTTCACCCTGGATAGACTTGACATCGCCTGTAGGATGGATGGCCAAATACTGATTCAGCCTTGCCTCACCTTTGGCAACCGTGACACCGTCAATACAGATTTCATAGCGGTCAGCCAACAATTTTTTACCATCCTTGAAGCGTACCTTGGGCAACACCAGTCCCAAATCCATTGCATGCTGCTTCCGAAAAACAGCAATACGGTCCATGAACAGACTACCGGATTGATTGATCATTGGTATCCAGTTGCTACCTACGTGCACTTCAATAGGCTCAACTGGCAACATGCTATAAGGATCATCTTTCGCATTGGCATTGGCATTATCACCGTCCAGAATGTCATCCTCGTTACCCTCTTTGCTAGCTTCAGTATCTTTTTGCTTTTTACTTCTGTGCGAGAAATAGGTGACAAAGAGAACAAAGCACAACAAACCCAGCGTTGGCACGGCCGGTATCCCCGGCAAGACCAATAAGCCACCCAGCGCGACACAGACCAGCAATAAGGTCTTTGGGAAAGACAATATCTGCTGAAACACTTCCTGGCTCAAGTTACCGTCGGAGGCGGAGCGCGTCACGATAATACCTGTACCCAAGGCAATCACCAGCGCTGGCACCTGAGTCACAATACCATCACCTATCGTCAGCAAAGTATATGTTTGTAAAGCTTGCGCCCAAGGTATGCCATGTTGCATGATACCGATCAGCAAGCCACCAATAATATTGATAAGCAAAATGATGATACCGGCAATAGCATCACCCTTGACAAACTTACTGGCACCGTCCATCGCACCATAGAAGCCAGCTTCTTTTTCCAGATTCTTCCGCTTTTTCTGCGCCTCTTCCTGTGTGATGAAGCCCATATTGAGATCGGCGTCAATACTCATTTGTTGCCCTGGCATACTGTCCAGTGTAAAGCGTGCAGCAACTTCAGAAACACGCTGTGCACCACTGGTAATAACCACATACTGCACGACGATCAAAATCAAAAATACGATCAGACCGATAACATAATTTCCACCCACCACATAAGCTCCAATAGCTGCAATCACCTTGCCAGCATCACCATGCGACAGAATCAGACGCGTTGCCGCCACGTTAAGTGACAAGCGAAACAAAGTCGCAATCAGCAATAAGGAAGGGAAAGTAGAAAACTCTACTGGCCGAGCCATATAGAACGTCAGCAGCAAAATCAAAAACGCAAAACTGAAGTTCGCCAGGATCAGAAAATCCAGGACAGGACTAGGGATGGGCGCGAACAACACGACCAGCACCCCCAGCACCAGAAATACCAGTGCCAGATCACTATGCTTACCCAAGAGTTGTGCCAACTGCCTCAAACCACTTCCCCTGCTAAACGCGCTTCTTTAGTTTTTCTCATTGCAAATACCCAAATCATGATCTTGGCCACATCCGCATATAAGTGCGTAGGCACATGCTGATCAAAATCAACTTCTCGAAATAATTGGCGTGCCAGTGCCTTGTTTTGCACCACCGGGATATGGTGTCGCACGGCCATCTTTCTCATTGCCTGCGCCAAAGAGCCCGCACCTTTGGCCAATAACTGTGGTGATTCCATCTTGCCGTGCTCATAGCGCAATGCAATGGCAAGGTGAGTAGGATTGGTAATCAACACATCGGCATTCTTTGTTTTAGCTGCGGCCAAACTGCGCTTTAACATTTCACGACGCAATTCGCGCAAGCGAGAACGTATACGCGGATCACCATCACGATTTTTTGCCTCATCCTTGACATCGCGTTTGCTCATACGCATTTTTTTAGCAAACTCACGATGTACAAACATCAGATCCAAAAATGCCAGCAACCCCAACACCAGGCTCATCTTAAAACCCAGCGAGACCAGATCAACCTGCATATTTTTGATCATTTCTAACGGCGGCAACATCGCCGTGTGAAACAACTGCGGTGTAATTTGCTTCAAAGCCAGATAAGCAACCAGACTCAGCAAAATCAGCTTGAAGCAAGTTCTGAACAAATCGAACAGTGAACGCATGGAGAAAAATTTCTTAATTCCATTCACAGGATTCAAACGATTAAAATCCGGCTTAACTGGGTCGCTAGATAGAATGACACCGGTTTGAGCTAGATTGCTAATGATTGCCGTCAACATCAGGGCAATAAAAAACGGCATCAAAAGGTATATGCCATCTAACATTACCGTACGCAGCATGCGCCAATAATTCATAGTGCCAGCATTACCCTGACCTAACTGGGCTAACAAATTCAAATCCAGCTTAAATAAATCGCGTATCCCATCAAGGCCACGCCAGTAGAAAAAAACCACGACCACAAAAAAAACAGCGACGGAAACCACTTCCGGGCTCTTTGCCACCTGCCCTTTGTCTTTCGCTTTTTGTAGCTTATACGGGGTGGCTTTTTCTGAACGGTCAAAATCTTGCTCAGACATCAGGCAAGCCCTCCTGCCATTAATCTAACCTGGTGAGCTTCTGCCACTGAAAAAACTGCCGACCAGCTTTGAAAAATGCTGCCCTGAATTCGCGTGATTGTGCTGCCCATCATGACAAAGCCAAAAGACAAGGCAGCCAAGCCAACCACAATTTTTATCGGCACACCCATCACAAACATATTCATTTGCGGCAAATTGCGCGCAACGACACCGAGCGCCAGCTCCACCAGCAATACACAAAACACCACTGGGGCAGCCAGTGCAAATCCCAAGCTAAACAAACCGCCAACCTGCTTCAATACTGGCACAGACACTGCTTCAATAGACCAAGCTTTCCCCAAAGGAAAACGCTCTATGCTATACGCCACAGCCCTCAGTAAGGTGTGGTGGCCATTAATCAAAAAAAAGTACACCACTGCCAACTGATTAAACGCCATCGTCAGAATGGGTAATTGCGTCCTCGTCAGCGGGTCAAACACCTGGGCCATGCCAAAGCCAATTTGTATATCCAGCACACGTCCGGCAATAGAAATAGCAGCAAAACTAATAAATATACCTACCGCCAACGTCGCACCCAAAGCCAGCTCTCGTGCTGCCGCCAAAATAATAAAACCTGCCCCTACTTCTGTCGGCCCTGCATCAAACGAACTAGCAGGCGCGATGCCCAAGGCCAGCGCAAGACTCAAACTGAACACCAATATAGTGCGATAGCTTGCTGGCAGAGTTGATGCATATAAGATCGGCGTCAGCATCAACAAGGCAGCAATCCGCACAGAAAGCAGAAACGCCTTCAGCATCACACCACTGCCAATAAAATCAGCAAGAAATTCCCCTAAATCTGCCATACGCTAAAACATCTGGGGAATATTGGTCCATAGCTTGGTCGCAAACTGCGTAAGCTTGCGCAACATCCATGGGCCGGCAACGACCAAAGTAATTGTCGCAGTCAGCAATTTGGGAATAAAAGTGAGCGACATCTCTTGTATTTGTGTCACTACTTGAAATATACTTATGAGCAGACCAACAAGCATGGTTAAACCTAGCACCGGCAAGCACACCAGCAAGCCAGTCCAAAACAGCTCAGCCATGAGCGATAAAGCGAAGTCTGAATGCATATCAAATGACTTAACATCAGCGGCACTTGAAGAAAACCGCCTCCTTCTTTGCATTGAAACCCGCTGATAAATCACGTCTCAGTAAATAATGTTCGGCATTGTACATGAGGATTTTACATTTCCTGACACATTCATTTGCATTTCTATAAAATTCTTTGAAATTTTTTCTTAAAAGCAAGAAATATTTACTTAAAAATTTCTATTTAATTAATATTTCCAAGAAAAGTTTCTAATTTGCAACGTGCTGATTGAGCTGCATGCTTGGCTGCAAACGATGCAGCAAGCTGTCGTACCAGGCAGCGGCACGGGCAAGGCCATTGAGCGCGCACTCAAGCGCTGGCCGGCGCTGGTGCGCTGTATCATTCAGGCACGCTGCCGATCGATAACAACGCGGTCGAAAACGCGATACGACCAATTGCCATTGGTAAGAGGAACTGGCTGTCCGCAGATTCAGAACGCGCAGAACGACGTGCTGAACTTCCCTCGGTATAACGCCGGGTGCGCGGCGGAACCTCCCCGCCACGCCCCCTCAGAACCGGACTTGATAGTCTCCCATCATCCGGCTCGTCCCGAAACATGATCATTCGTTTGACCCGCACATCGGGCAGCCCATGCCCAGTGTGCGAAGAAGTGTGGGCAACGCTGACGAAACGCTGTCAATCGTAGCCAGCCGCGTCGCAGTGTTCCGCTTTGTCCTCGCTTATGCTTGGTGGCAAACCACTTCGCAAGGCGTAAATCAAAGTGCCTCAGAACGCTACTTGCACATGAACGCCGAATGGCTCCGTAATACTCGATCCAGCCCCGCAAGGCAGGTTCCAATAGCCGCGTATTTGCTGCACCGTCCAATTCGTGTGCTGCCGAAAGCCCCAATGCCTCAATTCCTCCCTGATGCGCTGCGCCGCTTTCGGACTCATCGCCGGACGAAAGCCCGTTTCGATGCGACCATCAGCACGTTTGACGCGGCGTGGTTTGAAACGAAACCCCAGAAAGTCAAAATAGCCCGCGACTCCCTCGTGGGATTCCTGACGCCGTGTATCACGTCCGTACACCAATTTGGTCTTTTCCGGATGCAGTAGCAGGCCGCACGCTTGCATGCGCCGATTCAGTGCTTGCAGGAACCGCTCAGCTTGCGCCCTTGTCGCACAGTGGCATACGATGTCGTCTGCATAACGCTCAAACTGGATGTTGCGAGCACTGCGGACCATCCACATGTCGAACGCGTAATGCAGAAACAAGTTGGACAGCAGTGGACTGATGACGCCTCCTTGCGGAGTTCCTTTCGCGCGTTCCTGTAACCTGCCATCTGGCATTTGGACCGGCGCTTTCAGCCAGCGTTCAATGTACAAGCTCAGCCAGCGATCCGGCACATGGTTCCGTACCGCCCGCATCATGAGGTCGTGATCGATGCTGTCGAAGAACGCTTTGATGTCTACGTCCACGACCCAGGCCTGTTCCAAGCACCGTAGTCGCGCCAACGTAATCGCTTGATGGGCAGATTTCCCTGGCCGATAGCCAAAGGAGTTGTTGTGGAACAGGGGCTCAAGGTGCGGTTCTAGTCTGCGTTTAACTACCATCTGCGCTACTCGATCCGCCACTGTCGGTATTCCCAGCGATCGCATCCCTCCTGTTGCTTTCGGTATTTCAACCCGCCTGACCGCTGACGGCATGTAGCTGCCTGATGACATCCGGTTCCAGATTTTGTACAAATTTCCTTTCAGATCTTGTTCAAATTCGTTCAGCGATTGTCTATCTACCCCCGCCGCACCTTTCTTGGCTTTCACCTGCTGGTAGGCTTCCCACACTTCCCATTTGTCAATTCCAAATGATTTGGCTCGTCGCGCCAACTCCTCCCGCTCGCGCAGTTGGTTGGCACCGCTGGCCGTTTCAGGGGACCTCCTTCGCTCCACCGGCATTACTCGGCTTCCTCACTACTATGAAGTCCTCCGACCCTGTGCCTCGCTTCGGTACTCAGGCGCTCGCGGTGCTGCCGCTTGTCGGCGCTCCCTTTGCATCGAGACGACAGGTTCCTGTGTTCCATAGAAAAGCCTGTCATAACGTCACGCCGTTTATATGCCGCAGGCCGACGAGCCAGTAACCAGATTCCCGCTCGTCTTGTCCCAAAGAGGTTCAGCATCCCTTGGTTTCGACCTGAATTCATCATGTTTCGGCACCTCATCAACGGTTCACTTTCGTTCGTCTCGTTAAGACCTACCCTGCCTGCAGCCTATTGCCTGCAAGCCCTTGACGTTCACCACCAACGCTCTTAACGCCAGCAGCTCAAGGTGGTTTGCAACCTCCGTCTGGACAGCGGTTGCGGGAGACCTACTCCCATCTCTTCTACAGCAAGCAGCAACAGCGCATTACTCCCACTGTGGCTGCGTTCACAGCACAATGAACAATGAACGGGGCAACATAAGCAATTAAATCGGGTTATCCTTTAAATAATTATTAAGATCATTATTCACAATCCCCGGGCATCCATCAGTTAACCATTTCTCAAAGTAATCGGGACATGCTGAATAAAATTGTGTTCCGTCTTGGACCTTTTTTATATTAAATCCATATTTAAGAACGAAAGTAACGTGTTCTATCGCCATCCAATATGTATTGACCTCCTCTTTTGATGAGGGGAGGTTTTCTGATGACTCGGAAGAATATTTTGACTCGCCATTCATTAATGACAATAAATCTTGGGCACGACCGTTTTCTAATAATTTCCGAATAATTTTGATATCTATTTTTGACATAATTATTTCTCAATAACATAAAGTACGCTAGGCCTTGGATGTTTACCAGGGTCTACAGTGTGTAAGTATTGTTCATATCCTAAGTCCCTTAACGCGCGACCCAATGGAGTATTAGCAGCAGCCTCTTTAGGAGTCATTTCAGCTTTAAGAGAGTCCATGAACACTCGTCCATTCTTATCATCAAATTCAGCACCTATTGAGCGAATCTTCTCGGGCCCAATTTTCTCAATTACTCTCGATATCATTTCTCGACCAATGTGCCTACCTGGCTGGGCTGCCATACTGTCAATAAATAAATGCCCAGTTTTACTATCAAATGTTGTATTGATATACGATTGCTCCCCTAATCGTTCCTTTATTGACCCGTCATCATATATCCTTTGTCTAGTAACGAAATCAACAGTGCTTTTACTGCCTCCTTTATATTTATCTTTACCCTCCTCAAAAAACAACCCCGATCTTGATGCTGGTTGAAATCTGCCGTTATTTGTAGCAATTACTTTAGGCGCATATGCACCTCGTCCGTTTAACCGCGTAATGTCATTGAACTCTGACGCATTATTTGCTCCCGGTGCTTTAAATGGATCTATATACCCACGCAAATTCATTGGATTATTTTGCGACGGACTTGCTACATTGCTTTGACCTAGCGGCACATACTTCTGGCTCGAAGGCTCATACAGCGGCCTTTGAGGCGCTTGTGGCGTGTTTTTATTCGGCGCAAATGGGTATCCTGTCCCGGCACTACGCGCGACTTCAAATCCATCTCCTCCACGTCCCCAAGCTCTAGCAGTTTCTTCGTCAGCACCTACCCAATGTTTGGATATTCCGTAAATAATACCGCCAATTGTTGACCTAGAATAGGGATCGAGATTGTGCCTCATAGTTTCCGCAGGCGAATAACGCACGACTCCATCCCAAGCTTCTGCTTTTGGTCCTTGTTTTGCTTTTGCAAAAGCAACCCTTTGATTCTCTACTTCCCATTTCATATATGGCGTAAAGTCTTCTGGCGGCTTTGCCAAAGGCAGTGATTTCGACGCGAAATCCTTTACCTTATGCAAGTCTTCTTTATTCAAACCGTAGGCATTTTCAGGCGTGCTTTGTATACTGAAATGAGGGTCTGTCTGTTTTCCCATCTCTTTATTATCTGTATCTTCAGGCTTAAATGGCCATGCGGGTACCTGCAAAGGTGTTGGCACAGGATAATGCTTAACCAAGTTCTCAGATTCTTTCTTAGCCATTGCATCGTAATCAGGCACAACAATACCGTCACGTTTTACTTTTCCGGGAATACCGATATCGCCATTTGGGTTATCTCCCTTGCCAGATGCTCCTGAACGACCTCCATCACCATTGCCATCACCAGGCTGCGGGTATTTGACCGGGTCTTTTACTTTACCAGCAGTGCCATTACCCACTTCTTCCCTTTGTTCTTTTCCAGGAGAATTGAGTTTTCCATTTTGCTGGCCATCAGGAGAACCTTCCGGAGATTTGCCTATCATTGAACCATCAGGTACTGGCTGGTCAGGCAAAACCGCTTGAGATTTCGTTCCAGTCACACCGGTCGGATTGTCGTCATAGAAACGTGAATATAGTGTCTTACCATCCAACTGATAACTATGGAACCAACTACCGTCAGTATATTCAACCAGCGCATAATTACTTGCCCCTTGAATCTTGAATCTGCTTGGGACTTCGACGTCTTTGTCGATGACCTGGAGTTTTTGGGTGTCTACCCCTGTTTCCAGAAGATTCTGATTCAATTCATTGCGCCCAATAATCCGGTATGCCGCAGCTTGCGGATCTTTCTGTTTGCCATCGCCTGTTGCATTAGCTAAATTCGATGCACGGCCAGGGACATAGACGCCTTGCAGGTCATCACCATTGCCATCAGCTGGCGGAAAGGCAAAGACTGCACTTCGGGCAAAGTGGGCGTCCTTAAGCTCTTTTGGAAGATAGCCTGAGTACACTTTATAGTCACGCCCCCCTCCATCTCCAGCATCTGATACTGGGCTGGTGATATTGAGAACACCTCCACCATCTACATTGATACCAGACAGTGAATTCAAGACGCTGTTCACGCCAGGCCCACTATAGGTACTCACGTCAGGACCAACATAGTTGGATGCACTGTTACTAAAGCTAACGCTACCGCCACCAGCCACACCGATGTCAGGCAAAGAACTCAACACGCTACTTGCACTCGGCCCTGTATAAGAACTGATATCAGATCCCAAGGTGACAGACCCACCACCAGCACTGGCGCTAGTACCTGCACTTGCTGTTGACGTACCTGCCCCCTGGCTAGTCGTGCTACCAGCACCTGCTGCTGCACTAGCCCCTCCGCCACCAGTATCTCCACCGGTACTGCTGCCTGCACTACTGCTGCCGCCAGCTCCACCGCCCGAGCTCGAACCACCACCTGATCCACTGGAACCTTCACTGCCGCTACTACCTGTGCGGCCTCCACCACCACCGCCACCACCTCGCATCATCTGGTAGTTCTCACCATAGGTGTGCATAGGATCATAATCCGCTTCACCCATGATATTGGCAAAGTCGTTATTGGCTGACGAAGCCAGGTTTTTGTTATCTGTGGACTGGACATTGGAACGCGTGGCGGCACCGCCACTATTGGTGCGTGCCCATCCACTGCCCATACCACCTACAAATGTGGTTTCCGGTGACCAGAGTTCATTGAGCCTGATGACGTTTTTACCTTGCTCGCTTTGACGCTTGGCATATTGCTCAGCACCCCATGCCGTTTCCTTGATGGCGTCAACAGCAGCATTGCCCAGGCCTGCACTGATGCCGCTGAGTGCTGCGGCTGTCCAGTCTACTTTGCCGTTTTGTACCAGGCTGGTGGCAACATTGGTGGCCATGTTGGTGACAGCTGTGCGTATGAATGCTGTACCCCATCCTTCTGTGAGCGATCCTGCTTTGAGGGTGACATCAGGCAGGGCTTTGGTGGTGCGTAAATCCAGATCATTGCCACTGCTGGCTTTGCTTGCACCATCACTATTGATTTGCAGGTTGCTCATCCAGTCATTGACCTGGTAGCTGACTGCACCTCCAACACCGGCTGCGGCGACTTGTTTCCAGTCAAATTTATCTTGCAACCCGGTGGCGATGAATACGCCCTGGCTAATGGCATTGTTGACTGCGCCATTGACAGCCGCAGCTGCAAGGCCACCGCCTTCGATGATTTCAACATGAGGTAAGAATTCTGAGACGACTGCCATACCTAATGACTTGGCATCAAAGCCATGCTGGATGCCTGCGACATTTCTGATGAGTTGTCCTGCCAGGTTGCCAGCAATGGGTCCAAAGTAGGCAGTGACCACGAGGCTAACGACGACGGAAACAACTTGGGCGATCTGCTGACAGGTGCTCAGCCCAGGTGCCGCCAGATTAGGCATCTTACTGCCCTCAATCTCACTGGCGTTATAAACCTTGAAGCGCTGGCTATCAATCCTCCCCGTCTGCGCGGTATTCGGAATGGTAATGACATTGCCTTCAGTGAGGCTGCTCTCGGCGGTGAGGCCATTGGCGTCGGCAATCAGGTACCACAGGCTGGAGGTGCCGTAGACGG
>NZ_JBMPOT010000034.1:0-24267 GCF_049340425.1 Undibacterium sp. JH2W
CTTCCATGGCCTTGCGTGCCAGGCCTGATACCAGGGCCCATACGACAAGTATGTGAAATAATATGACCAGCCCCAAACCGATAAATTTCTTTCCCGGCTCTTGCTGGCGATTTGAAAAATCCATTCCGGCTGTCTCCTCGTTCTTAGAATATGAAGGCGGTAATAATAACCGCTGTTGGTGAAAAATTCGCGTTTCTTGGCTGAAAACTTTTCATATTTTTTGTAGTAAGCATATTGATAGGCCTATTTGTAAACATATATATCTTCACTTGCATCAATGGAATGCCTGTTTTGTAAGCAAATACTATGCATTTTCTGAACAAGTCGTTTATTCAATAAGCAATATTTGAACCATGTTGTTAGCATGTTTCGGGACAAGAATTGCTTTGATAAAAGACTTGCGCCCGTATTTCACCCACAAATGCACAAAAATCATCAGCGTCCAATATAGCTTATGCCCTAAAACCGACCATCATTGTTGAATTCTTTACTCGTCCTCAACAAAAACGACGGCACTCAGGGCGGGAATGCTAAATCTGCCACTGGCTTCATCATATTTTGCCTCTGTCGCAATGCGCCGGTCTGCTGCGCCTGTAGCGCGGTGAACCGGATGCAGCACATAGCGCGCTTTTTCCTGCTCATGCAAGTCCAGGCTCTGGCTTTGCTGGCTGATATTGATGAAATAAAAGAGGGAATTAAAATGTGCTCCGGCCAGGCCCTTGCCATTCAGTCGGGCGACGATCAGCAGCGGGTTTTGCATGGAGCCGGTATTGTAGAAATGCAGACGCTGTTCGATATCGGTCAGAGTGGGCAATCTGAACAGACTGGAGCTGGACCTGATTTTCAATAAATCGCGGAATTGGTCACGGCTGAATGCTATATCTTTCTTTGAAGCTTTGATATGTGGGTTGCTGAGCAGAGGTTTGATATAAGGATAAAACTGCGCATTATCTTTTTCTGGCGGTAAGCCGGTGCCAAAGTAATTATCCTTATAGCTCCAGTCCAGGCGATTGAACCAGTCGCCAGAATTGAAACTATTGCCATCCATGGATTTGGATCGCAGGATATCAACACCGGCATGGTAATAGGCTACCCCCTGGCTGAAGGCTGTCGTTGCCAGCGCCAGCACCTGTATGCGGGCGCGATCAGCGCTGCTGGTCTCCGCAGGGAGGCGAAAGGCATTGATGTCGTATAGGGTGTGGTTGTCGTGATTTTCTACATAATTGACGACTTCGCCAGGCTGGCTGACATAGCCGGCGGCCTGGCCTGCATAATCGATTTCCTGGAGTTGCTTGTTTTGATCGTCAAAGCGCTGCATGCGAAATTCTCGCAATGAGCCAGCCAGGCCAACTCTGAGCATGTCGGCGGCAAGTAAAAGCGCTTGCCGTGATCCTGCTTGATTTGCCAGGCCATTCAGATAACCCTGGTTTTTGACTATGCCCTCGCCCGCATCCCCATGTCCACCACCGCGCAAGGCATCGCGGGCGCGGTCGCTGAAACTACCTATGCCGCTGCCATTGAGGGAGAGTTGTGATGCCTGGACAAAGCGCTTGCTATTGGCGACTTCGCCAAAGTTCCAGCCTTCACCGATGAATTGTATTTTGCGTCCTGTCTCCTTGAGCAAGCGGGCTTGCATGTCTTCCATGATTTTCCGGGGTTGGTGTCCCATGAGATCAAAGCGGAAAGAATCAATTTTGTAATGCCTGGTCCAGGAGAGTATGGAGTCACTCATCAGCTTGGCCATCATGAGATTTTCTGTGGCGGTGTTATCGCAGCAGGTAGAGCGCTCAATCTGGCCAATCTGGTTCAAGCGTTGATAATAGCCAGGAACGATGCGGTCCAAAACAGAGTAGGCAGTCTGGCCAGCGTCTGCTGTGTGGTTGTACACCACATCCATGCCCACCCGCAAACCGACAGCATGCAAGGCCATGAGCATTTTTCTGAATTCCAGGACGCGCTTTGCACCATCGCTGGCATCGGTGGCATAACTGCCTTCAGGCGCATTGTAGTGAAAGGGTTCATAGCCCCAGTTATAACAATCCTTGTCGGCGTATTGCATAGCCAGTTTTTGCTGCTCAGTGCCATCCGCTTTACCCTTAATGCGAGGTGTCTGGCAATTTGATTCTGAGACTGTGGCAAAGTCAAAGACAGGTAATAAATGGATATCTGTCATACCTGCCGCACTCAGGGCTTGTAAATGCCGCATGCCATTTGACTGCGTTTCAGTAAAGGCCAGATACTTGCCGCGCAGGCCGGGTTTTACTGTGTGGTCATTGATGGAAAAGTCACGAACATGCAATTCATAGACTTGCATGTCCGTCTGGTTTTTTACTTTGGTGTTGATGGTTTGCCTGTCCCAGCCTGGGGGCTTAAGCGTGCTTGAATTCAGATGGGCAATATAGCTGCGCCGGGAATCTGTCGTCAGGCTAATAGAGTAAGGGTCGGTAACCCGGTTGCGTACCAGGCCCTGAGCGGGAACATGGACCTCAGCCAGATAGGTATAGTACTTGCCCGATAAATCAGCCTTGCTTGTCGCTTGCCAGATACCAGTGTTGCTATCGAGTTGCATGGAGAGCAAGGCAGAGGCTCTTTTTTTACCATTTGGATATACACATACAGAAAGTCTTTGTGCAGTGGGAGCCCAGACACTGAATTGGGTATGACCCATATTTTTATCGGGTATGGCGTTGTTGATGCTCACGCCAAAGTTATCGAAATTGCTGGCAGGTTTATACAGGTCATCCAGGGCACCGGCAATTTGCAGGCTGGTGTAATCGATGATCTTGTCATCAGCATCCACGACGGCAAGCAATACTTGTGCTTGTAGCAGGGACTTGGTTTTGCTTGAGTCTGCTGCACTCAGCTCATATTCCTGGCCTGGACCAGTGAAGCTAAAACGCTGGATTATGTCTGTGTCCAGCGGCTGGCTTGCTTCTTTCAGGCTCAATACTTCATCAAATCCGCTGGCCTTGCTACCTTTGCTCAGATGCAGACTGGCTGTTCTGGAGGCATAGAGCTTGAGTTTGTTGGTGGTGATCAGGCCTGGCCAGCGCAGCAATCTGCTTGAAAGCCAGTAGGCGCGCGCATCTGTCTCGGGTGTGCTACTTGGTGCCAACGTTGTTTCGAATTGCTGGCTATTGCATGCGGCTAAAGCATCAGGATCAGCATTCGCCCCGGTCAGGTCTGCATGGGCGAGACTGGCGCAACTGAGTAGCCAGAGTGCCAGTATGGTAGCTGAGCCCGTTTTATTTCTTGCAGGGATAGTTTTGGATGCAGTCATCCCATGCAAAATATTTTGCCAAAAAAACAAAGTTATCTCCTGTGCAAAACAAACATGCCTGTGAATGGGTATTTAAATTGTGGTGCTTGAAAAGTAGTGCAACTACATAAATAATTTTTCGAGTTTTTTTGTTTTTATGGTTTCACTGTGGTCTATGACAACATTTTTCCAAATTTTAAACCATAAGTCACAAATTTGTTAGACATGATGCATTGATATATGTAGTATTGTTACATAAATTAAGTGCTGACTAGTTTTATGTACCGGTCAGGCTCAGGCATAGAAAATATGAATGGTGAGATGTTGAGCAATAATCCGAAAAAATCAGACGGTATGAGTCCGCGCCTGCTGGCAGATATAGGCGGCACCAATGCGCGCTTCGCTTTGGAAGTGGCTAGTCATGAATTCGTCGCCATAGCAGTCTTGGCATGTAATGCCTATCCCGATCTGCAATCTGCGGTTGCAGCTTACTTATCGAGCCCCGAAGTGCTCGCTGCTTGTTCATCTGCCGTAAAAAATGCCGCCATCGCCATCGCTAACCCTGTGGATGGCGATGTCGTGCGCATGACCAATCATCACTGGACTTTTTCCATAGAGGCTTTGCGTCTGGCAGCAGGCTTTGATCATCTGGTTGTGGTCAACGATTTCACCGCTTTAGCCATGGCTTTGCCACATCTGGCCGCCAATGAGCGTGTGCAAATTGGTGGTGGCCAGCCACAGGCAAATCGCGCCATAGGTTTGATAGGCCCGGGCACTGGCCTTGGCGTATCCGGCATTATCCCTTCTGGATCGCATTGGCTGCCTTTATCCAGTGAAGGTGGGCATGTCAGTTTTTCGCCCAGTGATGAAACAGAAATCGCGATCCTGCGCCAGGTCTGGACCGAATATCCGCATGCCTCTGCTGAAAGACTGATTTCTGGCATGGGGCTGGAGCTGATGTATCGCATCCTGGCGCAAATTGATCATCAGTCCGGGATGGCAGAAATGAACGCAGCCGACATCACTGGCCGTGCCCTTGATGGCAGTTGTGCCATCTGTTCCCGGACTGTCAGCTACTTTTGTGCCATGCTGGGTACTGTCGCCGGTAACCTGGCCATGACCCTGGGAGCAACAGGGGGCGTGTACATCGGTGGCGGTATAGTCCCGCGCCTGGGGGATTTTTTCGTGCAATCAGCCTTTCGCCAGCGCTTTGAGGCAAAAGGGCGCTTTGCCGATTACCTGGCACAAATACCGACTTATCTGATCACGGCAGAGTATCCTGCATTTTTAGGCGTGTCTGCTATTTTGAATGAACGATTGGCCTTGTCTGACATTGCTGGCATCGCTGATATTTGAATGAGAAGACCATACACCACATAGGCACAGAGACACAGAGGGAGCACTGGGAAAAAGCTTTATTCAGTAAATAAAAACAGCCTTTATGCTTACTCTTTGCTCTTCTCTGTGTCTCCGTGCCCCTGTGTTGAGAGGTCTTGATTTAGCAGTTAAAAAGAAATTACATATCCATGAATAATTCCTTGGCAGTGCAAACAAACGACTGGTGGCGTGATGCCGTGATTTACCAGGTTTATCCACGCAGTTTTTTTGACAGCAATGGCGATGGCATAGGTGATTTGCCTGGCATTACAGGCAAGCTGGACTACATCGCCAGCCTGGGTGTGGACATCGTCTGGATTTCGCCTTTCTTCACATCACCGATGAAAGACTTTGGCTATGATGTGGCCGACTATTGCGATGTCGACCCTATCTTTGGCAGCCTGGGGGATTTTGATGCTTTGCTCAGGCGCGCGCATGAGCTGGGTTTGAAGATCATGATAGACCAGGTCTTGTCGCATTGCTCAGAAGTACATCCCTGGTTTGTGGAAAGCCGCAAGAGTCGCGATAATCCCAAGTCCGATTGGTATGTCTGGGCCAATCCCAAGGCTGATGGCTCACCACCGAATAACTGGCTGTCTGTATTTGGTGGTTCGGCCTGGCAATGGGATGCGCGGCGTCGGCAATACTATATGCATAATTTTCTGGTCAGTCAGCCGGACTTGAATTTCCACCATCCTGAAGTGCAGCAGGCGCATCTCGATAATATGCGTTTCTGGCTGGAGCGTGGTGTCGATGGCTTCCGCCTTGATGCCTGTAATTTCCATTTTCATGACCAGGCTTTGCGTGATAATCCGCCGAGTCAAGTGCGCGATAATAAGACGGTACAGGACAATAACCCCTATGGCATGCAGGCGCATCTCCATGACAAGACTCAGCCCGAGAACCTGGCCTTCCTGGAAAAAATCCGCAGCCTCTTGAATGAGTATGGTGCAATTGCCATCGGTGAAGTCGGTGCAGATGATTCATTGGCAGTGATGGCAGATTACACGGCAGGTGGCAATAAGCTGCATATGGCGTATAGCTTCAATTTATTGACGGCGACTTACTCTGCCGCCTATATACGCCAGCAAGTGGAAGAATATGAGGCGCGCGTCAAGGGTGGCTGGGTATCCTGGTCGGTAGGTAATCATGACTCGATACGTGTCATGACGCGCTGGGGTGGGGCAGGGGCGACACCAGAATTTGCCAAGATGCTGCTGGCCATGCAAATGGCATTGAAGGGTACACCCTGCCTGTATCAGGGCGATGAGCTGGCATTGACAGAAGCCGAGATCGCCTATGAAGATATACAAGACCCCTATGGCATTACTTTCTGGCCAGAGTTCAAGGGCCGCGACGGTTGTCGTACACCCATGCCCTGGCAGGCAGAGCAGCGTAATGCAGGCTTTAGTTCTGGCAAGCCATGGTTGCCGGTTCCTGCTGAGCATGCGAGAAATGCCGTGTCCGCGCAAGATCACAATGCACAGTCTGTCCTGAATTTTGCCCGTCATATCCTGACCTGGCGTAAAAAATATCCGCAACTGAGCAGGGGTGAAATCAGTTTCTTTGATGCGCCCGAACCCGTATTGGCGATACGCCGCGACCTGGCGGGTAACAATAGCCTGCTGGCGGCATTCAATCTGGGTAGTCAGGCGATCAGTTTTAGCTGGCCGGAGGCGCAGGGAGCGCGGCAATTACCGGAGGCTGGACTGGCTGGGCAACATCTGGCTAATACCGTGGAATTGCCAGCCTATGGGGCCTGGTTTGCTGAGATCAGCAATTAATTTGCAGTGCGCTTGACAGGGCTGTGTTGCTGCACAGCCTTTTTTTTCTGATTTTTATGCTAATCCAAAGGTAGCCAGTCAGCCACTTGCTGGAATTGTTCCAGGGCCAGATTGTCTGGTGAGTAATGACTCAGTGGTTGTTGAAAGGCGAAGGCCATGCTGACTTCGTCATCGCGTGGTATACCATAGGGTATCATGCGTTCGCCATACGAATTTGCCAAGGCAGTTGCGATATCCGTATTGAGTTTATTGCCGGGTTCAAGCTGGTTCAATAGCAGCACACAATTCTCTGGTGTCGTGTGCGTTTCCATATTACCCAGCCATGATTCCATGGCGGGGATGGTGGCATAGGAGCTGGCATCCGCCAGTGCTACCATGATGACGATATCGGCGCAAGCCAGAGCCTGGCGCAAATACACGGAAGGGCCGGGCGGCGTATCGATGAGTACGATGCCATCTTCCGGTAAGCCTAGCTGGTGCAGGCGTTTTCCTATCCAGTCAGGATGCGTGCTCAGGCATGCTTCAAAGCGCTTGCGTTGTTTTTCATTGACTTCACCATATGGGAGGTTGATGACATTGTAGTCAGAAGTGAAAGCAAGCTCGTTCCAGTCGCCATCATCTTCGGTCTGGAATGCCACGCCTGCTTCCAGTGCGATACCCAGGCCAAAATGCAAATGCAGGCTATTTTGTGGGTCCAGATTCAATACGGCTATGCTATCCGGGGCAGCATTTTCGGCTAAAACTGCGGCCAGATTCGCGGTCACGCTGGTTTTACCCACGCCACCTTTCATTGAAACAACTGCAATAATTTTCATCTTTTGAATACTTGCCCTATCAATCGGCTTTCACCAGCTTGTGTCGGGGATTTGTGTTCGCCTTTTGCCAGGCGTTGAAATACGGCACTGACTGAGTCAGGCTGGTCAGTTTGCACGCTTGCTTGTTTATGATTCATATTGTTTGCTGATGGTGCCAGGTGCCGCAACTGGCTGGCAATTTGATGCGCTTTTTCAGGAATGTGGCTGGGTGGTTTTTGTAGTTGCTGTGAAGTGCTTGATGACTGAATTTGCCAGCGCGCCTCTTTTTCTGCTGTTGACAAGGGGGCAGGGCGCTCAGCCTGTCTGGCTGCGATGGATTGCAAAACAGGCCACTGGTCTTGCTCTGCAATGGTATCGTCCTGGCGTTTTATTGTCACTTCCCACTTCCCTTTTAGCTGGACATAGACATTATTTATCGTGTGTTAATTTATTTTAACAACCATTCAGGATGCAAGATAGAAATACTTTAGTCAATAGCAGGAAGTTTACTTGCCTGTAGTTGCTGGCATCCGACAAAGCTTGACATCGCTGAGGCTAAACCCCTGCGTCTCACCTGGCCATATCTTGAGCCCGGTATAGGTTTTAGCATTAGCTGGCAAGGCTATTTTCAGGGTATGCGGGTTACCGTCAGCGTTGATGGCTACACTCCATTTGCGGACACCGAGTTCGCCTTTCATGGCTTCCAGATTCAGGCTTTGCGCAGTCTTGCTGGTGATGCTGACTTGCAGGTAATCCTGGGTATCTGCCGTTTGACTGAATTGCAGGTTCACATAATCAGAAGTTGATGTCTTGGAAAATTGCGCACCATGCGCGTCTTGTACACCGCTTAATTTGACGCTGGCAGCACTGGTGCGACATTGCGTTTGCACCATGGCTGTGACGCGCTGCAGCCATTCCTGGTTGTCGCTGCGATAGCGTGCCTCGCGATACAAAAAGGCCGGTGGGGCGCGCATATCCCTTTCCGGCATTTCCCAAATCAGGAATTTGGGTGGCGTATTTTGAAAAGCATCATCGCGCAAATAGCTTTCCATGCCTACCCAGGAGCCCTGATCGGCACCTACGGCTATCGCCAATACATCTTTTTGCAAAGTAAACTTCAAGAACTCTGGAAAGCGTGTCCAGGGTTTTGAATAGCTGCTGCCCACCAGACTGATCATCGGGGCTGCCGCATCTCCCAGCAAGTTGCCACCCGATGCCGCTTTAGTGATTTCAGCATCCAGCACGTACTCAGGCGCATAAGTGGGGCCGCCTTTCGGGAGTTGCTGCACCAGATCACGCGAAACGGTCGCGATGGCCTGCTCAGACCAGCGCATGCTGTATTTTTCTGCGGGGATCTGGCGTAGCCGGGCTTTCATACCGGCATCTGCATCCAGACTACTGGCCACGGTTTCTGCTGCCAGCAAGGCGCCTGCAGGTGTCCAATGGCTGTCCAGGCGAAAATAAAGATTTTTCTCCGGGCGATTTTTAGCGTTTTGCAAAAAACTGCTGTTCAAGTCGACGACTTTCACCCCTGCTGAACTCAAAGCCTGTACCATGCGCTGATAATTTCCCGCCATATAGGGGTTGAGTTTGTGCTGTTCAGGAAGATGGGGCTGGTAAATGCGCGCTTTCAAGGGCACCATCGCCACCACCAGGGTAATGCCATTCTCATGCAAAGCCTGGCTGAAGGATTTGATCAAATCCAGTGAAGCATTGGTCGCAGCCAGATCAGCATTAGTTGCCCATTCATAGCGATAAAACAGCCAGTCGTGATTGCCGGCGATAGCGGCCGCCTCTTCGGCGTGGGCAGGTATGGCACTCAGGCAGCTCGCTGCGAGGCTGAGCCAGGCGATGCTGGAAAGACGTAGAGATGCGTGCAGTATGATATTGCTCCTTGCTAGTGCTTGGTGAGATGTCCGCTGGATCTGATTATTTGTAGGCACGTGCTTCCACATTATTTTTTGAGACGCGGGCCTGCAAGGCAGAGTGGGCGTCCAGAGACAGCAGTAAACTATAATTGTCGCCGCGCTCCAGCACAAGTGCGGCACGTGCCTGCTGCAAGGCCGGGTTGCTGCAATCACTGCTGCCATTAGTCTGCCTGGCCGATGGGCAAGCCAGTAATTCCACTTTGATGGGATTGACTGCCAGTGTATGACTGCTCAAAGGAGGGATGGCATGAAATACGCTGGTCTTGCCATCGGCCGTATTGATATCAAGTGCCCCCAGTGTACCTGCCAGGTGATAGACCGTGATGTTTGCCTTCATGCGGTTCAGGCTGATTTTGTCTTCAAATGTCTGCGGCACCTGTTGGGTCTGCAGATTGCCAAAGGCCAAAGTCAATACTTGTGCCGGGCGCACGTCGATGCGGGTAGTCGACATTTTTTTTGCCGTAGCGTGGGACTGCAATTGCAGTTCATGCGGGCCGGAGCGCAATATCATGTAGTCACTAAACTGCCCTTCTTTCAAGCCTGATAGACGGATTTTTCCATCGACCAGGAGGTCGACTTGTTCCTGTTGCTTGAGATGGATGATGCGTATATAAGCTGCATCAGCAGGTGGTTCGGGCTCGTATAAAACGCCAGTGGATTGTGCCGATGCACTGCCATGCATAGTCAGGCAAAGGCTGAAAAACAGTGTGAATCTGGCTATGACCTGGGTGCCAATTCGACATCCTGCCAGCAGAACTGCATAAGTGGGTAAACAAGTGGGCAAACGCACTATGAACTTTTCCTTGGTATTGAAATCACATCGGCGCTTTGTCAGTTTGCATGATCCGCTTGTGCAGGCCATTAGTGGATGGCAATTAATTAACAAATGTTCATGTTTTTTAAACCATACCTGAAAATTTCACATGATAAGATGATGAGATAGTGACAATTTCACGAGTACCGACTAACTGCATGTCCAATATGTTTTGCCATTTCAACAAAGGCGCCCGCCATTATGCATGAGAGCACCGTCCTTGCCAACGCCAGCCTGAGTATCCCTGGTTTGCCCAGCCTGACAGATCAGATGCTGAATGGTGGCTTATATGCACTGATTGCAGAAATGCCACCGGCCCGCGTCCCCGTGCTTGCCAGCAGCCTGCAATATGCCTGGAGCAAGCAACAACATTGCACCATCATTTTACCTTCGCATCCAGAAGCATTTCTGGAGCGCATAGATGCACTCGGTGTCTACGATACCAGCAGGGCACTGGAAAGTGGCAAGCTGCAAATTTTTTTGCGTCAGGATAATTTTGCAAAAAACATGTTCCGTTTTGGTCCAGAACGCTTCGTCAAAGAACTCGACCATTTTGGTATCCAGGATGACAGTTACCTGATCTTTGATCAGGCAGATGAATTATTCAGCCTGCACGATCTTTCCCTGGCCATGGAGCAGATAGAGGCTTTGCGCCTGTGGTTTGGCAAGCACCGGGTCACGGCCTTGCTGGTATTTTCGCGTTTGAGCGGCCATAGTGCCGAGACCTTGCAAGCCATGATGGATCAACTGTCTGGCATCGTCAGGATAAGCAGTGGCCGCCCTGGACTAGAGCTGACTTTCGATTACTGGCAGTCGCCTGAAGGCACTATCGCCGCTCGCCAGTATCCCTTGTTGACGCTGGATAATGGCATGTACAGAATAGGTGCGCGTACTGTTGAAGAATTGCCTGGACAGTCAGCAGAATATGGGCAAGTGGCTGAGGCAAGATTCTTCTATATGGATGAAGACCTGGCCAGCCTTGCCAATGAGTCGCCGGGCAACTGGCAACAGGTCAATAGCCTGGTCGGCATGCTGCATGCCACCCGCGGTTTACAGGCAGTGACGGTGTTGCTCAGCTTCCAGCGCCAGACTGAGTTGCGTGAGTTGGCCGAGACTGTGCACACTTTGCGCATGAGCCTCGGTAAAAAAGCCCATATCGTGATACGGGAAAAGCAGGCTTCATTGCGTTATCAAAATGAAGCGCTTTTGCTGCGCCTGGGAGTCAACCTGGTGATACATCGCGACATACCGGAAAGCCGTTTGCCCTTGTTGCTGGAGTCACTGAAGGGACAAAGCTTCGACCGCAATGTCGACATCGATTTTGAAGTCGCCCTGGCCAGTGTCTTGCCTTCTGGCTTGCGTGGTTATTTATTGCCACCACGCTTTGCCAGGGAGATAGGCCTCATCATAGAGCGTGGAGCGGCACTCAGTATTCCTTGTGTACTGGTGATAGGTGAGCTGGTGCATGGCACCAGCTTTCCAGACATCCTGGCGCGCGTCAATATTTCCCGACCCGGTGATCTCTTGTCCAGCGATGGTAGGGCATGTTATCTGTTTTTTAATGCCTGCCCTGAAGCGGCATTGCCATTGACACTGGAACGTATCCTGGGGGCTGCAGCAGCTACGGCTTTTCATGAAGTAAGATATTTGACAGACCGGCAGGATATCGTCCTGGCATTGGCAAACCTGGCATATGCCACTAAGGATGCTGAATTGCCTGATTATTCCAGTGCAATTTCGGCAATGGGGGAATATATAGAAGCAGCAGAGTCAACAGAGGTAGCAGGGCCAGTTGTGCTTAAGGAGGATTTCCCCTTTCTTCCCAAACCGCATGCACACGAGTTGCAGGCTGTTGTGCCGAGAGCCAAGGTTCAGCTCATGCAAGCTGATATGCAATTTGAACATGAGCTGTCTGAAACAGCGACCGAATTTGCCATGACAGCAGAGGAAGAAGAGGAGCAGGATTTTTCCAGCGATACAGAGGATCAATTCAAATTTAATCCTGTGGCAGGAAGTGCTACACGAGCAGCCAGCCAGGTGTTTGGCAAGCAACCCGCGCCCAGGGCCACACGTGCCACTTACAAGAAGCAACCCGTCTGATGAATTCGTCAGCAAATATTCAATACTAAGAGTTTATGCGTATTTACCCATCAAGCAAGAAAGCAATGCCCCGTTGGGCTGCATTATTGGCAGTTGCAGTCCTGGCCCATAGCCCTGTGTCCATGGCTGCAGATGCACCAGTGACACCACTTAGTCAGGCTCAGCAACAAATACTGAATTTGAATGCGGCCCAGGATTACCAGGCTGTCGGTAGCAAAGGTCTGGAAGTACTGGACAAAGAAAAAACCGAGCCTGGCCTGCGCCTGATCATTGCCAATAGCCTGGCCTGGTCAGGGCGCATGCGCAAGGCCGAGCTGCAATACAAAATATTATCCAATGGGCCGCTGCGCAAAGATGCTCGCACGGGCCTGGCCAATGTCTATCGCTGGAAGGGCAGGGACGACCAGGCCCTGCCGCTCTATCAATCGGTGCTGGCAGAAGACCCGCAGCATGCAGGTGCCAATGAAGGTTTGCTATATGCCATGCGTGAACTGAATCCACGCACCCTGATTAGCGCCGGTGCGGCACAAGATTCTGGCGATGCCAGGCGCCGTGAACTAAGTATCAGCCATCGCTGGCGTGATGATAGTGGCAGCCACATCTTTGAAGTGAGTAGCAGTGGCACCCGTGATCAATTGCCGCTGACCACGACCCAGCAAAGAGAAGTCGGCTTTGCCTACCAGAACCTGAAACTGCCGCTGGAGCCACGCCTGGAGCTGGATGCCCAGGTAAAACCCAAGGCTGATCTGTTTGGTAACCTCAGGCTAAAGATAGATGAAGGACGTTTCCTGGTCGAAGTCGGCAGGACCAACTGGGGCAAGGCCGCTTTTAATGCCAATGCCCTGGCAGATGACTTGAATGCGGCCCATGTCGGTGTGGACGCCAATCTGAATTTCGATGCCGGACAATTCACCGAGCATGTCGATGTCTTCCGTGTCTCTGACAGTAACGTGATACTGACCAGCCGCAGCAATTTCATTCCAAACTGGCGGCCATTTGGACACCGTATCAAACCCTTTGTCGGTGTAGAAACACGTGACGTGCGTTTTTACTCCAATAAATACTGGTCGCCTGTTGATGGATTTGGTACAGCCTATGTCGGTTTGCAGGGTGAATTGGCAAATGAAAACTGGAGTCTGTATGGCAGTGGCCAGACGGGCACCCGTTTATACGGCGAAGCAGGCAGCAACTGGAGCCTGGGTATGGGCGGAAAACTCTGGCTGGATAAAAACCTGGCTATAGGTGTCAATCTCTGGTCCATGGCCAGTCGTCGCGATAATGCCCGTTATCGCGCAAAATCGTTTTCCCTGAATCTGGAGAAGCTTTGGGATTGAGGCAAATCTATCGCTACCTGATTGCGGCTGCCTCCATAGCCGGGGTGCTGTACCTGTTTGTCATCAGCCTGGGTGGCATATGGAAATTTGACCTTGGCAAATTCAGTGTCTTGTTTGAAAACCTGTTCCTCAGCGTAGTTTCAGCCTATCTTTTATTTTTCCTGGCCTTGCTGGTGCTCAGGTATGCCATGCTTATCCTGTATTCTTTCATGGAGCACCTGGAATACATGATGAAGCGCCGCCAGGAACCTGAGGGCAATGTCCATGACGAGGCCTCATTGCCTATGATCACCCTGGTGGTGCCAGCCTATAATGAGGGGCCAGTGATACAGCCAGCCTTGCGTTCATTATTGCTGCTGGATTATCCGAATTATGAAATCCTGGTGATCGATGATGGTTCCAGTGATGACACTTATGAAAAAGCCCTGGCCGTAGCGCGGGAAGATCACCAGGTCGCTGTGCGCGTCATCACCAAGAAAAATGGTGGCAAGGCTGATGCCCTGAACACTGGCATGAGTGCGGCGCGGGGCGAGTTCATCCTGAACATGGATGGCGACACCAAGCTGTCACGCAATACCCTGCGGGTTTGCATACGTCATTTTGATGATCCGCGGGTTGGTGCGGTTGCTGGCAATGTCAAGGTACTCAATCGCGAGAACCTGCTGACCAGGGTGCAGGCGCTGGAATATGTAGAGGGCCTGGCCATGGCGCGCAAGGCGCAAAGCTTCATGCGCGCAGTCAATATCATACCCGGCCCGCTTGGCATGTTCAGGAAGAGCGTCTTGCAGCAAGCCGGTGGCTATGACCATGATACCTTTGCTGAAGACTGCGACCTGACCTTGAAACTGCTTATGCGTGGCTGGCACATCGCCTATGAACCTACGGCGGTTGCCTGGGTAGAAACACCTAGCCGCCTGCTGGATTTACTCAAGCAGCGCTATCGCTGGACGCGAGGCATCTTGCAAGCCACCCGCAAGCACAGTTCTGCCTTGTGGAATCCGCGTCGTGCCGGTATCAATTTTTTCATTTTATGGTACATGCTGTTTGAAGGCATCATGTGGCCATTCTCCACTGTGTTGGGCAATCTGTTTTTTGTCTATGTCGGCCTGCAATATGGGGTGGTGATTTTCCTGTTTTACTGGTGGCTGCAACTGACCATACTTGATATCGTCGCTGCCACTTACTGCGTCATCGTCGAAGAAGAAGATCCTTCGCTGATTTTTTATGCCGTCGTGTTCAGGCTGTTCTACATTACGATTATTGATATTTCCAAGGTGTTTGCCACCATAGAAGAATGGCGGGGAACGGCAATGACCTGGGGCAAGCTACAAAGAGAAGGCAAGCTTTGATATGGACCTGATTTCTATACTGGCAACCGTGATACTGATCACGACCATAGGTACGCTGGTGGTGGGTGTTGCCGCTTATATTGCGTTCAAGCTGCGCGACAAACGCAAGCCCAAACGCAAAGATACTACGATCGAAGAGCAGGGTGAAATACAGGCGATTTTCCTGAAACGCTATGTGCCAGTGAAGCAGATCGCGACCAGCACACTGGATAAATCGTCGTAGTCCATTAGCATCACTATCATTACTATCAACACCAGCATCGTTTTATTAAGTTTATCTTTCATGCAAACAGAAGACCCGGGCGGTTTTGAAAACAGACCTGCCTACCGCCGCATAGGCACCTATTTATTGGCCCTGATTGTGCTGGGCATGGCGGTATCCGTATTTGCCTACCTGTCATCGATGCAGGTGCTGGGCTGGCAAATGCCGGAATTCAATTTGCAGACCCCTTTCCGCTCTGCTGGCAGTAATAATTCCACACCTGCATCCAAGGGACTGTATTTGTATGTGTCACCGAATACCCGCAGCTATTTTTCTTCCATAGGGGGCAACTATGATCGCTTGCTGGCACCCTGGCATGCGTATGCCAAACAGCGCCAGGTCAGTTTCAAGGAAATCACGGATACCCAGGCATTAAGCGATCTCAAGGATGGCGTCCTGGTGCTGGCCTCGGCCGTGGCACTCAGTGAGCAGGAACGGACTGCTCTGCAAAATTATCGTACTCAGGGTGGCGCCATCCTGGCGACCTGGGCCAGTGGCACCCGCAATGAAAAAGGAGAATGGGCAGGCTGGCAATTCCTGGAAGCCATGGGGGCTACTTCCAAAGGGGAAATCGCGCTCGAATCCAAGGCCCGTTACCTGATCTTGAATGGCGAAACACCGGTGACCCATAGCCAGGCGGCTGGCCAGCGCATCTGGCTGGGCAATGCCTCAGAGAGTCTGCTGCGCTTCAACGGCAAGGGCGCAGCCAGCATCATGGACTGGACCAGGGTGCAAGACCCGGACCGAAAAAATGAAGCGGCCGTGCTATATGCAGAACCCAGTGCCGAGAGCGGGCGCAGTGCCGTATTTGCCTTTGCCGAATCCGCCTGGGAATCACAGCCTTACCCCATCTACAGCCTGGTAGACGATACCCTGAGCTGGCTGCAAAGAAAGCCTGCCTTGTTGCGCGCAGCCTGGCCAGAAGGCAAGTATTCAGCACAAATCATAGAAATGGATACCGAACAAGGTTTCGCCAATGCCTTGCGCTTTGCTACGCTGATACGCGGTATCAATTATCGCGGCAGTTTTTATGTGCTGACCTCAGTGGCCAAACAATTCCCTGATGAGATGAAGCAACTGGCACGCGACTATGATATTGGTTATCACGGTGACACCCATATCAGCTTTAAAGACCAGAGCTTGAATGAACAGGAAAAACGCCTGCTTGCCATGCGCGAAGACATCAAATCTATTTTGCCCGACTTGTCAGCCATCACCGGTTTCCGTGCGCCGCTGGAAGGCTATGACAATACTACCCAGACTTTGTTGCAGAAAAATGCTTTCCTGCACCATGTGACCGACCCCAATAGCAGTGAAGGCCGCTTGCCCATGTTTGTCAAAATCGATGGCGTCAGCAACGAGAATGCCATGGTCTTGTTGCCACGTACCCAGCGGGATGACCTGAATTTGAGCAAGGAACAACTCGATGTAGAGCAGACCAGGCAAGCTCTGATCAGCGATGCAGAAACCAGCAGGCAAATGGGTGCATTGGGTTTGCTCAGCGTACATAGCCAGAGCTTTGAGGAAAACAGTTTGCTGGTCCAGGCTTTTCCCGCTTATCTGGATTACCTGAAAGCGAATAGAAGCAGCATCTGGCTGGCCTCATCTTCACAGGTTGCCAACTGGTGGCATGAGCGTGACAGATTGAAATTATCTTCCACTGTCGCAGGCAAGCGTGTTGAATTTGATCTCACCGTTACCGGCAAGAAACCCTTGGCCAATGCCAGCCTGATCCTGATACTGCCGCAAAAATCCCAGTTGCCAAATGTGCTAGGCTTAAAAATAGGCATGCCCAAGGCCACTGTAAAACGCATAGATGACTTCCGTGCCGCCATCACATTTGAGACACTGGAACCAGGTAATTACGCCTATCAGGCAGTATTCAATTAAAGACTATTTCCTGCCCACCAGCCAGTCTGCCAGATGCTGGATATCACGGCTGGCCTGTGCATGAGGGTCATATTGCAAGACTGATCTTTCATAGGCCAGGGCTTCCGGCACCAGTGCATCCCTGTGGATGACCATGGGTGCCATCTTGCTGCCAAAGCTATCCATCATGGCGGCCCTGACTTGCTGCCCCAGTTCGCTGTTTTCCTGCATCTGGTTCAGCAGTATATGGGTAGCACTGGTCTTGGTCGCCGGGTCTTTGCCATATTCTGCTAGCAATTTGAACATCTTGCCCAGACTGGAATACGAGGCTGCATCAGCAAGCACGACGATCAGTGCATGGACTGCTGCCTGCAATACCTGTGGCAGATAGACCGTGGCACCAGGCGGCGTATCGAGCAGGACGTAGTCATAGCCTATACCCTGCAAGCCTGAAATTGCTGTGGCTAGCCAGGCCGGGCGTGCCTCCAGTTCTGCTTCAAATTCCAGCAATTCCTCTTCAGTGACGCGACCAAAAGGAATGAAGTCGACACCAAACGGGCTTTCAAAAATCACCTCAGGAAAGATGCCTTCACGTACCAGGCCAGCATCATCATTCGGGTCCATACCGAGGTGATGACGTACCGCATTTTGCGGATCAAGATCGATTACCAGGACACGCTTGTCACGCTGGCTGAGGGCGATGGCAAGATTACTGGCCAGCGTGGTCTTGCCTACGCCACCCTTGCCGGAGATGAGGGAAATTACATGCATGATTGCATAGGAAGTGAATTCTTTTCTAAGTTACTGTGGGCGTTGTGAGCCTATGCTGCCCACACAAACGCGACACACAGTTTACCTTCAATTTCCTTCTTTGATAAGCCTGGAGCGTGAGTAGGTTTGCTTAAGGCGGCATGGTGGTCGAATCAGAAAACTGCTTACGATAATTGCCCGGGCTATTCGCCACGATGCGGCGGAAATGGCGGCGCAGCGATTCTTCCGAGCCAAAGCCTGCCAGCTCGGCGATCTGTGGCAGGCTGGTGTTGGGTGACTCCAGCAATTCCTTGGCGATGGCGACGCGTTCGCGTATCAGCCATTCGCCAGGTGCCATGCCGGTGCTTTCCTTGAAATGACGTTGCAGGGTGCGTGCGCTCATGGCGGCTTTTTCTGCCATAGATGTCAGGTTATGTGGCAGGGCAGGGTGGGCCCTGATCCAGTCCATCAGCTTGGCCAGGCGGGCATGCTCATCGTTGGGCATGGGGCGTGGCACAAACTGGGCCTGGCCACCTTCACGGTGTGGTGGCACTACCAGGCGCTGGGCCACCAGGTTGGCGACTTTTGCACCATGGTCTTTGCGCACCAGGTGCAGCAACATATCGAGTCCGGCGGCTGAACCTGCTGAGGTCATGATCTGCCCCTGGTCCACATACAAGGCATTGGTATGCACTTGAATTTGTGGGTAGCGCTTGAGCAATTTTTCGGCATAACGCCAATGTGTGGTCACGGTTTTGCCATCCAGTATGCCTGCCGCTGCCAGGATGAACACGCCTGAGCAAATACTGCAAATACGGGCACCGCGTGCATGGGCTGCACGGATTTTGTCGAGCAAAGCCTCAGGCGGCATTTCATCCGCATCGCGCCAGCCGGGGATGATGATGGTATCTGCCTCATCGAGCATATCAAGGCCGTGTGGCACTTCCACCGTGATACCGCCTGCTGCACGCAATTTGCCCGCATCGGCAGCGCAGACGGCAAACTCATACCAGGCCACCCCCAGTTCAGGGCGTTGCAAGGCAAATAGTTCTACCGTGCAGCCAAATTCAAAGGTGCACAATTGATCATAGGCAAAGCAGACGACGAGATGAGGTTTCATGGCCAGATATTACCGTAAACGCGCATTGCGACAGATAGTTTATTCGCGCAACCAGTCACGCAATTCATAATACCAATACGCGCATTGGGCCGCCATCAAACCCAGCTTGCCAAAACTGGGGGGCAAACCATACTGATCCAGCCCATGCGGCAAGGCCTGCTGGTTGGCAATTGCCTGTGCCACTAGCTCACCCGCCATCGTAGTGGGTGCCACGCCATGGCCACCAAAGCCCATGGCATACCAGACCCCATTGGGCAGGCAACCGATTTGTGGCATCTTGTGCTGGGCATAACTCATCAGGCCACTCCAGGCATATTCGATTTTCGTGCCTGCAAGTTGTGGATACACTTTTAACATGTCTTTGTAGAGCATTTGCGCAACCGTGGCAGCTGGCTTTTCTTGTATGGAAATACGGCCACCCCAGAGCAAGCGGCTATCCGCCAATGGCCGGTAATAATCGAAGGCAAAGCGGGTGTCATACACGGCGGCTGTTGTTTGCATGGCAGTTGCCAGTTTGTCGCCGAGTTTTTCCGTTGCCATGACATAGGTGGCAATAGGCAGGACGGAGCGCGCCAGTTGGGGATACAGGCTTTCTATATAGCCACCACAACAAACCACGACATGTTTGACTTTTACCGTGCCATTTGCGGTACGTACCAGTTTTTCTGCAGCGATAGTTTCAATGGCGCTGACACGGCTTTGTTCAAACACCCGCACAGCTTGTGAATTCAATACCCTGGCCAGGGCTTGCGCATATTTAAGCGGGTGGAAGTGAAAGGCATTTTTTTCATGCAGGGCATCAAAATATCTTTCGCTATGCAAGGCTGCCCGGGTTTGCTCGCGTGACCAGGGTGTCCAGTCGACCTCAAATTCACGCAGCATGAATTCTCTTTGCTGCTGTAATTTTTTTGCATCGTCGAACCAGTTGGCCAGCACAACACCGCTCTCATTGATATCGCAATCCATGTCGTATTGCCTGATGCGCTGGCGTATCAGGGCGACTGCATCCAGCGTCAGTTGATACAAATGGCGGGCGGGCTCGCGACCTATCTGTTTGATCAGCTCGGCATTGTCGAGGCTGAAGCCGCCAAACACAAAGCCACCATTGCGGCCAGATGCACCATGGCCAATTTGTTCTGCTTCCAGCAAGACGATATTCTTGATGCCACGTTCCAGCAAGCCCATTGCTGTCGCCAGACCCGCATAACCGCCGCCTATGATGCAGACTTCGCAATCAACTTGCTCTTGCAGGCTCGGGTAGTGCTCAGATGTAGCTGTTGCCTGATAAAAAGTATGCTGCAGATTTTCTTGGGGAATCATGATGAAGAGGCAGCAAGAGAAAGCCCAGAACTTACACGCAACAGGGCTAGGCTGGCAAGTCTGTATTTTGTTTTTTTAATATCTCTCCGTTTACATTTGCCTGGTAGCCAATTACACTGCTTAATCGAACTCGCCATTGAAGTTGCCGCCAGCGTTAACTTCAACCGACGTGCCAAAGCTGACTACCTGGTTGGCTTTTGGACTTTGATAAAAACTCAAAAAAATATCTCGCTTGCCTACCCCATGCGTAAATTGCCTGCACGCTTTGCCGCCTTGGTCATGCCCTTCTTTTTGTCCATATTGATGACCTTCATCGTGTCGCTCATCAGTACTTTGCGCAGCGTAGGCCTGGCTGATCATTTGGTGCAAATCTGGATGGGTTCCTGGGCCTTGTCCTGGCTGGTTGCTTTTCCTACCTTGCTGGTGGTTTTGCCTTTGGTCCGACGGCTGACCAGCATGCTGGTCGAAATACCGCGCTGATGCGGCATTGAACAGTGCTATTCAAGGTACCTGGATAGTGCCAAAATGAGTTGAAACATCTGCTTACAAGTTCTTACCATTTCTCACCTGTGTGTCATTGTGAGTTTTGTATTATTGCTTCCCGCAAACAGTTCCATCAGTAATGCATGGCGCCATAGCCATTTGCTGTATCCCTCGCAATAATGAACACCGCATTTCTTCAAGTAGTAAAAGATCGCAAGCTGGCCCATATCTTGAGACAGATTGCCGACGATTTTGAAATCCTCGATTTTTTCCAGCAATACGGCAGCTGCTGCTTTGCCATGTCAGCCATGCTGGCGCAATTGCTGACAGAAAAAGGCTATGCCGCCCGGGTACAGGGCTGCTATGCAGAGATACGCCAGAACAATGGTATTTTCTATATAGGCTACAAGGGTTTTGTCCATGACAATCAGAAGGAAGGGCATGCGGTTTGCATCGTCGATGAGCAATACCTCATCGATTTTGGGCTGGGGACTTTAAGAAAGTTTTATGCTGAAGATTTTGCCCATGCCCTTGCTTGTGAAATTTCTGGTCCCAGCCCTGTCCTTGGCAAGCTGGACCTGAGCGACTGCACCGATGTCGCCTGGCGCACAGACTGGGTTTCACCCATGGTAGAACTGGAATTGCAGGCCCAGGCAGCAACCGTAGAACGGATATTAAATATCTACGACGACTTCCAGAAAAACCGTATGTCGTACTTGATCAAGAAATTATTTGTAAGCAAAAATGACTTGCCGTCGGATCAGGCGATGCTGGCCATCTACCAATCGATGATGCCTGCCGCACGAGAAGAACAAACAGAGTTGGAATTAACTGAATAATCGATGCTAGCTGTATTATTTCTCTGCTAATTTTTTCACTGCCAAAGCCTTGCTTTCTTTTTTTAGGGCTTTGGATACCGGACACACTGCCTGCATGAAAGAGGCCAGGGTGTTGGCCAGATTATCTCCCTGCAAACGATAGAACACGAATTGCCCGCGCTTGTCACTGGCAATCAGGCCTGCTGATTCCAGTATGCGCAAATGCTTGGACAGAGATGGCTTGGTCATCTCGAAGCGTGCAGCGATCTCACCCGCAGACAATTCTGTCTCGGATAAATAAGCCAGGATTTTCCGGCGTGGCGTCGAGGCCAGGGCTTCAAAAACTTTTTCCATGATAGGCAAATAAGAGCAGGTAAACGCAAATAAGCGCAAATAAGCGCAACAAAGTCATCATAGCATTTCGTAGCTCGTCGGTGAAGTTAATTAGATAATTAGACATTTAGCTAAATGGTGTGTATGCTTGTCACATGTGCTTAAAAATCATGTGAAGATAGGTGAAATATCATGGCATCGGAAAACAGCAAGGACGCCACCACGGTCTACTACAACAGTGCCTGTCCTGTCTGCGATGCAGGCATACGGGACCAGCGGCTGCGCATGCAGGCATGCAATATCAACTGGGTTGACATACATACGCAACCAGACTCTGTGAGTGACATCAATAGTGAACTGGAAGCTGTGCGTGAGCGCCTGCACTTGCGCAAGAGCAATGGCGAGATACTGGTAGGTGAGCAAGCACTGGCCGCACTATGGTCACAAACCAGGGGCAGGCAATGGTTGGCTTGGCTGACTTTACGCCTGGGTTTTCTGACCCGTCCCTTGTATAACTTCGTCGCCAGACATCTGTACCGCTGGAACCGCAAACGCGGACATTGGTAGCGCGGTTAAAGATAGATTAAACGACACCCATTTCATCATGGAGAACAGCATGAGCATCATAGGCACAGCAGAAAGTAATGTCGATCCCACAGAACTGGCCCGTTTTAATAAACTGGCGAGTCGCTGGTGGGATGAGACTTCAGAATTCAAACCCTTGCACAGAATTAACCCACACAGGCTGGAATGGATAGACAGCCAGGCCCAACTGGCTGGCAAGCAGGTGCTGGATATAGGCTGTGGTGGCGGGATACTGGCCGAATCAATGGCACACAAGGGGGCGCAAGTCACCGGCATAGACTTGGCCGACAAGGCTTTGCAAATAGCGCAATGGCATGCGCAAGGCCAGGCAGTGGATGTGCGTTATGCCAAAAGCAGTGCAGAAAGCTGGGCAAAACAGCATGCCGGACACTATGATGTTATTACCTGCATGGAAATGCTGGAACATGTGCCATCGCCGTCCGCTGTCATCCAGGCTTGTAGCGACATGGTTAAACCAGGCGGCTGGGTATTTTTTTCTACCATCAACCGCAATCCCCTCAGTTATGCACTGGCGATCGTAGCCATGGAATACCTCATGCGCATACTGCCACAAGGCACGCACCAGTATGCGCGCTTCATCAAGCCTAGAGAGTTGCTGGCGATGGCAGAGGCTGCCGGTCTGGTATTGCAAGAGCAGCGTGGCCTGGGCTACAACCCGTTGACGCAAAACTTCAGACTATATGGCTTTATGGGAGTGGGCTATTTGCTGGCTATGCAGAAACCATTGCCGGCTTGAGTGTGAGCAAGCCTGAATAGCTGAGCAGCAGGCCCAGCCCTGGCATCACAAAGCCTACATAAAAGCGGTAGCGTCCATCTTCTATGCATTTATAGGCGAGTGATTGCGGAAATAGTCGCACAGGTATGGGTATACCGTGCAGACTGGCAGCAAGCACACGCCAGTTCCAGCCACCATTGAGGATGTCGACGGTCAGGCGGAAATGCATGAGCCCCGTACTCTCTTGCCAATAACCGTGAGGTGAGCTTCCCCCGAAAAATAGTCTGCTATAGGTAACGTAAAATAAACGTAACTATGTAAAGGCAGAAGATGAAAAAAATACCAAGGCAGGCGTATACGACAGAATTCAAGGAATTGGCCGTCAAACGTGTACAGAACGGGGAAACGGTAGCGACCCTCAAGATGGAGTTGGGCTTAAGCGATCAGACGTTGTGCAACTGGGTCAAAGCCCAGGCAGAGGGCAAGCTCAAAGGAGCGGTCAACAAAGTAGTGACAGCAGAGCAGATGGAGCTTTTCCGCTTGCGTGCAGAGAACAGTAGGCTAACGCGTGAGAATGAAATCAAAAAAAGGCGGCATCGTACTTCGCGAAAGATGTGCTGTGAAGTACGGATGGATAGCATTGCAGGACAAGGTATTTCCACTGGCTGAACTGTGCGACGTTCTCGATGGAGCCTGTAAAAATAACTGTGTAAGTTCTCCCGGAGCTATTGGTGAGCGTTGATGCGCTCACCAAATTCGCTATCAAAGCGATTCAGTGCCTGTCGCCAGTGTTGTATAGGCATGGTCCATTTCTTCGCTGCCTGTTGTATCGCCAGGTACACCACTTTCATGGCAGAGGCATCATTGTGGAAAAATTTTCTGCGCTTGGTGGCTGACCGGATGACGCTGTTAAGTGATTCGATGGCATTGGTCGTATAAATGGCCCTGCGTATCTCCGGCGGATACTCGAAGATGGTCCGTAGATTGGACCAGTGGTTTGTCCATGATTTGGCAACCTGCGGATACTGATGATTCCACAGCTCAGCAAAGCGTTCCAGTTCTGCCAGTGCCTGCAGACTGGTAGATGCGCTTTAAATCGGCAGTGACTTCTCTGTAGTCTTTCCCGGAGACATATTTCAGGCTGTTGCGCACCATGTGCACAATGCAGAGCTGAATACGGGTCTGTGGGTATTCGGCAGCAATGGCTGTCAGGGAAGCCTTTCAAACCATCGACACAGGCAATCAGAATATC
>NZ_JBMPOT010000035.1:0-20606 GCF_049340425.1 Undibacterium sp. JH2W
ACGATTGTTAAGCGAACTCTCTTATCACCAGGGCGGCTGGCTGCCAGCAGTGCCAGTACGATCGGTGAAGTTGCGTTCAAATCTTTGCGTCCAGATGCGCGTATTCCAACGCAAAACCTCAAAATCGCTGCCCCTGCGCAGGCAGGAGCCCAGCGACTTTCGTGGATCAATGAAGAAAGTATCTGTCATTAGCATGCATAAATCACTCTTGAGAAAACAAAGCCGTACTAAGGTATAAAGCGCTGATGTGCGATAGAAAATGCTGGAATTGAACGATCATTGGACCAAGCAGATATTGAAATGAGAATACGAACTTATAGACAATAAAAAAGGAGCTTGCGCTCCTCTTTTATTCAGCAGATACAAATTGCATGTAAGCGCTTAAAACGCGTACCCAGCCTTCAACACAGCAAAGTTCACACCTGGATTTGGATGCTTGATGCCGCCGTTGGAATAATGCTGGATCTTGAAGCTCAAATCCCAGCCATCCCTGGTGACATAGCCGACGCCGATGTGGTCACCGAACTGGAAATTGGTGGAAAAGTGACGGCTGTTGTTGTCATAGATTTCTGACAGCATATGCAAGCCTATGCCTGCTTCGCCGTAAAAACCTTTTTTGCTATCGTTTTGAAAGCGGAAGACAGGAGTTACACCGATATCTGTCAGGTTTTGTGTGCCGCCCTTACCCTGGAAATTATTACCACGCCACTCGGCAAGAGTGTAATCCCAATAACCGCCGACGTGGGTGCCATTTGAAGAAAACCACTGGTTATCCCAGTTCGATTGCAAGCCTGCGCGCAGCATCTTGGTTTTATTGCCGGTAGCAAATTCCAACGAGGCAGAATCCACGGCAAGTACAGGAGTGCTGGCGCACATGGCCGTGATGGCAATGGCGATTAAAGATGAAATACGCAGACGCATAAAATAGACTTTCAGGTGAAAATAAGAAATCAATCGGACATCAATTTGAAACCATGGACGCTATTGTAGCAATCTCTGGCAATATGCTCTTAAGATGTAGCGTATACAATTTAGTTCCGTCAATCTTGCCTGCTTGAAAAATATGAATATGAAACCGATAGCTCAAACAAATATTGCTTTCCTGGGCACTGGTCTGATGGGCAAGCCCATGGCGCGCAGATTATTGTTGGCTGGCTATCCGGTGACGGTCTGGAACCGTACTCTGGCAAAAGCGGCAGCGCTGACTGCAGACGGGGCCAGGCTGGCAGACTCGGCAGTGCTGGCTGTGCAGCAAGCCGATGCCGATATTGTGATTACCATGCTGGAAGATGGCCAGGCCGTGGCCGCAGTGATAGAACAAATGCTGCCTGCCCTGCGTGCAGGCAGCATAGTCATAGACATGAGTTCCATCCAGCAATCGCAGGCGCAGACCCTGCATGCCTTGCTGCAAAAGCAGGATGTGCATTTTATCGATGCGCCGGTTTCTGGCGGTGTCATCGGTGCGGAAGCAGGGAGTCTGGCCATCATGGCTGGTGCGGATGAAACTATTTATTCTGAAATTGCAGAACTCTTGTCTGCCATGGGTAAGCCGCAGCGTGTGGGTGGCCCGGGCACGGGACAATTAGCCAAACTTTGCAATCAGTTGATTGTTGGTGCAACGATTAATATCGTGGCCGAAGCACTGTTGCTGGCGCAAGCCGGTGGTGCCGATCCGGCTGCGGTAAGGCAGGCTTTGCGTGGCGGTTTTGCCGAGAGCAGGATACTGGAAGTGCACGGTCAGCGCATGCTGGACAGGAGCTTCATGCCTGGTGGCCAGGTCAAAAGCCAGGCCAAGGATATGGAAAATATCCTCATTGCGGCTCAGCATGCCGGCGTGGACTTACCTATCACCAGGCTGGTGACGGATGTCTATCGAGACTTGTTGCACGATTATCCTTATGCAGATCATTCGGCAGCTTTGCTGGCATTGGAGCATAAAAATCCCGGTAAACGCCTGGGCGACAAGCAGGATGTTTTACCTGAATAAAAAAAATAATTTCAGCTGATGCGCGGAAAAACAGCATTTGTGTATCGGTAGCCATAACAGGCGATGACATAAGATATGCAAAATAAGTAAGGGTGCCAAGTTGCCACAACGATCAGGCTGTAAGAATAAAGCCATCGGCACTGATAGCATGAAATAAATCATAGAACCAGGATCACCATGAGCAGCAATATCGTCAAAGCCGTATGTCCCCATGATTGTCCCGATACCTGCGCCTTGCATGTGACAGTGGAAAACGGCATCGCCACCGCCGTCAAGGGTGACCCCGAACATCCAACTACGGCCGGGGTCTTGTGCACCAAGGTGTCACGTTATACCGAACGTACTTATCACCCGGATCGCCTGCTTTATCCACAAAAGCGCATAGGTAAAAAAGGTGAGGGCAAGTTTGTCCGTATTACCTGGGAAGAAGCGATTGCGACTATCGCTGAAAAACTTAAGCCTCTGGCGGCCAGCAATCCTTTATCTATTCTGCCCTACAGTTACGCTGGCACCATGGGGCTGGTGCAGGGGGAGAGCATGGCGATGCGCTTCTTCAACAAGATTGGTGCATCCTTTCTGGATCGCACGATATGCGCAACCGCCGGTGGTGTTGGTTATAAATATACAGTAGGCATGCGCCAGGGGGCAGACATAGAGCATACCCAGGATGCCAAGTTGATTATTATGTGGGGCGGCAACCCTATTGCTTCCAATCTGCATTTCTGGATGCGTGTGCAAGAAGCCAAGCGCAATGGAGCCAAGCTGATTGCGATAGATCCTTATCGCTCACTGACGGCAGAGAAATGCCATCAGCATATTGCCTTGTTGCCAGGTACTGATTCTGCATTGGCGCTGGGCCTCATGCATGTCTTGATACGTGAAGATTTGCTCGATCATGATTACATCGCAGAACATACCCTGGGTTTTGAGCAATTGTGTGAACGGGTAGCAGCATGGACACCAGAACGCGTTGCCGAAGTATGTGGCATCAGCGCAGATGAGGTCGTCCAGCTCGCCAAGGAATATGGCGAATGCGGCAAGCGTGGTGAAGCCAGCATGATACGCATGAATTATGGCGTGCAACGGGTACATGGTGGTGGCATGGCGGTACGTAATATCGCCTGTCTGCCAGCCTTGACGGGGGCCTGGCGACATGCTGCGGGCGGCACACAATTGTCGATGTCGGATGCTTTTCCCAAAAACACGGCCGCTCTACAGAGACCAGATTTGTTCCCGCAAGACTGGCCGCGTCGCACCATCAATATGAGTACCATAGGCGATGATTTATTGCGTGAAGCTTCTGCTGATTTTGGTCCCAAAGTGGAGGCCGTCATCGTCTATAACTCCAACCCGGTCGCGGTTGCGCCCGAGTCTTCCAAAGTGGCACAAGGCTTTGCGCGTGAAGACTTGTTTACTGTCGTACTGGAACACTTCCAGACCGATACCGCAGACTTTGCCGATATCTTGCTGCCAGCGACAACGCAACTAGAACATACCGACATCCATAGCACCTATGGCCATCTGTACATGATGGCGAATAATCCGGCGATAACTCCATTGGGTGAAGCCAAACCGAATACTGAAATTTTCCGCTTGATCGCCAGGGCCATGGGTTTTGACGAGGCCTGTTTCAGCGAAAGTGATGATGAGATTGCAGCGCAGGCCTTTAACAAGAGCCATGCGCATGCCGTGCATTTTGACTGGTCTTCCTTAAAGAAAGCGGGCTGGGCAAAACTGAAAGTAGCTGATGCCCCATTTGCCCACGGCGGCTTTGGCACGCCATCTGGCAAATGCGAATTTTATAGTGAGAGCATGAAACAAGCCGGGCTTGATCCCTTGCCGACTTATATCGCACCCTATGAATCTGTGGCTTCAAATGCAGCATTGGCAGCACGCTACCCGCTGGCCATGATTTCGCCTCCGGCGCGCAATTTCCTGAATTCCACTTTCGTCAATGTGCAAAGCTTGCGCAATACCGAGGGCGAGCCGCATCTGGATATCCACCCTGACGATGCAGGTAGCCGTCATATTGCACAAGGAGACAAGCTAAGGATATTCAATGACCGTGGCAGTTTTGAAGCCATTGCGCGCGTTACCGACAAGGCCAGGCCGGGTCTGGTGGTGGGCCTGTCTATCTGGTGGAAAAAGCTTGCGGGCGATCACAAGAATGCCAATGAAGTCACCAGCCAGCGTTTAACGGATATGGGCGCTGGCCCTACCTTCTACGACTTGCTGGTAGAGGTTGAGAAAAGCGTATAAGTCTTTACTTGCGGAAGAAAAAATACCGCCGATGACATAAAGCCAGCCTGCTGTGGATGCGACAGGCTGGCTTTGTTATATATCAAAAAGAGTAAAAATCATCAAGGTAAAATTTGCTGCAGTGCGACATTTTCCTAGAGGATGGTTTCAGGTAGACTTTAAATCGCTTGCTTTAGCAGAACTTAGTCGATAGCATCGAAACTAGAGGACGCATGCCTGCAATGGTCGTATCTCACACGGTGCTCGATAGAAGAGGGATGTGTGAAACAAAAAAACTGCAGCGCAGCACCATAAAACAACAATCATAGGAGACGGAGAAAATATGGATAAGATTTGGCTGAAAAACTATCCTGCAGGCGTGCCGGCAGAAATTGATATAAACCAGTATCAATCTCTGGTGCAAATGCTGGAAGAGTCATTTCAGAAATTCGCTGGCCGTGATGCCTATGCCTGTATGGATAAGCGCATTACTTACGGTGAACTGGATACAATGTCCAAGCAACTGGCTGCATGGTTGCAAGCCAAGGGTCTGAAAAAAGGTGCCCGCGTTGCCATCATGATGCCAAATGTCTTGCAGTATCCTGTTGTCATGGCGGCGATCTTGCGTGCTGGTTGCACAGTCGTCAATGTCAATCCCCTGTATACGCCACGCGAGCTTGAGCATCAGTTGAAAGACTCGGGTGCAGAAGCGATTTTCATCCTGGAAAATTTTGCCGTCACGCTGGAACATGTGCTCAGCAAGACCGCGATCAAGCACATCGTCGTTGCCAACATGGGTGAAATGCTGGGTGGCTTGAAAGGAACCATCGTCAATTTTGTGGTGCGCCATGTCAAAAAAATGGTACCGGCATTTTCTCTGCCTGGTGCTGTCCGATTTAATAAAGTGATGTCAGAAGCAGCTGGCCTGAGTTTCAAGCCTGTGGCAATGACGCATGAGGACGTGGCTTTCCTGCAGTACACAGGTGGTACTACCGGTGTTTCCAAGGGGGCGACTTTGCTGCATAAGAATGTAGTCGCCAATATGTTGCAAAATGATGCCTGGCTGTCACCCAGCATGGTCGGTCATGCCGACGAACAAAAAGTCATCGTCTGTGCTTTGCCGCTGTATCACATCTTTGCGTTGACTGTCTGCAGCTTGCTGGGTACGCGTATAGGTGCATTGAATTTGCTGATCCCCAATCCGCGTGATATTCCTGGCTTTATCAAGGAACTGGGCAAGTACCGCGTCAACATTTTCCCGGCAGTCAATACCTTGTATAACGGCTTGCTGAATAATCCTAATTTTGCCGCACTGGATTTTTCTGGTTATGAAATTTGCAGCGGCGGCGGCATGGCTGTGCAAAAAGCCGTGGCTGACAAGTGGCTCAAAATCACCGGCTGTGCGATTGCCGAAGGGTATGGCTTGTCAGAAACTTCCCCGGTAGCGACTGCCAATCCAGCTGATACCAAGGAGTTTTCTGGCACCATAGGCATGCCTATTTCTTCCACTGAAGTCGCCATACTCGATGATGATGGTAAACCGGTTGCCCTGGGGGAGCGTGGCGAAATCGCCATTCGTGGACCACAAGTCATGGCCGGTTACTGGAACCGCCCGGAAGAAACTGCCAAGGTCATGACAGACGATGGTTTCTTCAAAACCGGTGACGTCGGTATCATGGACGAGCGTGGTTATACCAAGATCGTCGATCGCAAGAAAGACATGATCCTGGTGTCAGGCTTTAACGTCTATCCAAATGAAATTGAAGAAGTCATCGTCATGCATCCTGGCGTGCTTGAGTGCGCCTGTATCGGTGTGCCAGATGCCAATTCTGGCGAAGCCGTGAAATTGTTTGTGGTGCGCAAAGATCCTTCACTGACCGTGGACCAGCTCATGGATTATTGCAAGGAGCAATTCACTGCTTACAAAAAACCGAAGTACATAGAGTTCCGTGCTGATTTGCCCAAGACTAATGTGGGCAAGATTTTGCGTCGCGAGTTGCGAGATGAAAAGAAGGCGTAAACGTTTTCTATCCAGTTAATAAAAAAGGAAGGCATGGCCTTCCTTTTTTATTGTGTATGACATACTGAGAAACTGACGCAATTATCCAGACACAACGCCCGGCTTGCCATCCTCCACTACAAAACTCTTCAAGGTAGCGATGCCAGAATCAGCCTTGGCGACATCATCCAGCGCCAGGAAATGAGTTTGTATCCTGGTCTGGGAAATATCCATGAGGATGAAACCACGTTTGTCACTGCGGCCATATTTGAGATGCGGATTTTGAGCCACATACTGGTCCGTACGTTCTTGCGGACGTGAGCTGGAGGTGATTGAGGTGCCGCAAAACTCGGTCGCCAGTATAGGATTACTGACAGAAGCCTTGTTATAAAAATCACGCTTCAGGTTGGCTGCATAAAAGGTATGCACATCACCAGAAATCACCATGGGATTGCTGGGCTTGTGCTTTTGCAGGTCTTCCATCAAACGCTGTCTGGCGACGGGATAACCATCCCAGCCATCGGTCCAGAATTTGCCTTCTCCCTCATGCGTAACGGCAGTCTGGCTGGATTGTGCCATCAAGGTTTGCTGGGTGAGGATATTCCACTTCGCCGCTGAATTGGCAAAACCGCGTGCCAACCATTTTTCCTGCTCCATGCCCAGCATGGTGTGAGTAGGGTCCATCCTGTCACTGCATTCAGCATTGCTGACCGAGTTTGAACCACCACGCCCCGGCTTGGCACAAACCTGGTAAGAACGATATTGGCGACTGTCAAGCACATGGAATTTTGCCAGCCTGCCCCATTCATAGCGGTCATAGATACGCATATTGGCAAAGTCATTGTGGCTGGGGTGCAGACGTACCGGCATGTGTTCATAAAATGCCTGGTAGGCAGCCGCGCGGCGTGAAAGGAAGTTGACGTCCAGCCTTTCATCCCTGTCATTGCCATAGTCATTGGCGACTTCATGGTCATCCCAGGTGACTATCCATGGTGCCACATGGTGGGCTGCCTGCAATTGCGGATCCGTCTTGTATTGGGCATAGCGGGCGCGGTATTCTGCCAGGCTGAAGCTTTCTATATCGCGACTGCGTGGCTTGGCCGGGTGGCGCAGGTCATACGGCCCCCACTCATAAATATAATCACCCAAAAATGCCACCAGATCAGGATTGGCAGCGGCGATATGGCGGTGCGCTGCATATTCACCAAATTCCCAATGCTGGCAAGAGGCTACCGCCAGTCGCAAATTGCTGACCAGGGCATCAGTTGCAGGTGCAGTACGGGTGCGTGCTACCGGGCTG
Organism: Undibacterium sp. JH2W; assembly: GCF_049340425.1. NCBI lineage: Bacteria > Pseudomonadati > Pseudomonadota > Betaproteobacteria > Burkholderiales > Oxalobacteraceae > Undibacterium > Undibacterium sp. JH2W. The sequence goes on from NZ_JBMPOT010000035.1 coordinate 7,525, forward strand.
ACGGCGTCGCCCAGTATGAAGCGATACCAATACCAGCGATCTGGCTGCAAGCCCGTCACATCGACATGCACGCTATGAGCCAACTCGGGCAGGGCATGGGCCTCACCCTTGTTAACCATGCGGTGGAATTGCTCATCCTCGGCGATTTCCCAACGCAGCTTATACGGCACGGCTGGCAGGGTAGCAGCATTCAGGGGATCGGGCAGCAGACGCGTCCATAAGACCACACTGTCATGCCGGGGCGAGCCTGAGGCTACACCTAGACTGAATGGATAGACGCTGCTGCGTTCGGCAGCAAAGCCGGGAAAAGCCTGGGCCAGTGCCACAAAGCTGCTAAATTGCAGGGACTGCTGTAAAAACGAACGACGTGATAACTTCATAAAAATGCTCAGTTCACCTTAGTAATTTCTTCCAGCGGTGGAATCTGACGTGGTTTGCGGTCATTGCCAGTGGCGACATAGGTTAGTGTGGCTTCGGTGACTTTGACGGTATTGGCTTGCAGGCGATTGCGTTCTGCGTAGACTTCAACTGAGACCGTGATGGAGGTATTACCGACCTTGACCACTTCCGCATAAAACGACAACAAGTCGCCCACAAATACCGGCTGTTTGAACAGGAAAGAATTCACCGCAATAGTGGCAACCCGGCCATTGGCGCGGCGGGCAGCCGGGATGGCGCCGGCAATATCGACCTGCGACATGATCCAGCCACCAAACACGTCACCATGGACATTGGCATCGGAAGGCATGGGCATAACCCTGAGCGTGGGCATATGTGATGGCAGCCCGTTGGAAATTTGTTCAGTCATGATGGTCTTGTATTGGTAAGTAGAATCAGTTTGATAGATCATCTTAAACCAATTTTCGTGCAGACTGAATAAAGCAAGTGGCTTGTCATTGACTTACACAGTGATATATTGTGAAGTCGATGACAATGTAATAATTTCATCGTCAGAATACAGAAAAAGAGACCTGCTGTACTGGCATGAAAATCAAAGAAGATGATGGAAGCCAAACACGAAGAATTAAAACTGCTGGACGATGTCGTCATGCGGACCGTTGCCAATCCCACTGCCAGCCATGGCTGGCACCAGATGGTGGACTTGTTGCGCCGGCATGCCACGCCTGCCCTGAGCCTGCAACTGGAGCAGTTTTTGCTGGCGAATATTGCAGCTGATGGCTTGCCTGGTTTTTACCGTGCCACCTTTCTTGACATGCTGACCGGCAGGCCGGAATATCTCCAGCAGGCGGGACAAATTATCCTCGGCCTGCAACCCTATGATGTCGACCGGCTCATGACTTTTCTGCAATATAGCTGGCAAAGAGTGCTACTCGATACGCCAGGACGCCAGGCTTTTCGTCAGCGGTTGCAGGCGCTGGGCTTGCCCGCTATCGTCAACAGCCTCAATCCTTGGATATGGCAGCAGGCACGGCCCACGCAAGTGCTGAAAAAACGTGCCATCGGCGTGGTAAGCAAAGTGGCCCTGATTGCCCCTTTCCTTAGTAATGTCAAACATCCGCCGACGCTGATGGCCTTGCAACAGGCTGCAAACTTGCGCCAGCTTGGTTATGAAGTCGTGCTGTATTCCGCACAAGAATTACTGGGGCCGGATTTCAAGCATTACCTCGGTAGTCATTCGTATACCCCAGAGCCGCAATTCGTAACAGCAGGCTGGGACAAATACCTGGGCCAGGGTGGCCAGGTCATGACTGGCGATGTACGCTTTTCACTCTTGCAAAGATGGCATAGCCTGCTGGCACAAATGGGCTCGTTTGATCCTGATCTGGTGATGTTTGTGGGCCTGTATGCGGGTTTGGCAACTGCCACTTATCCTGCACGTCCAGTGCTCAGCCTGGGTATCAATTCACTCTCACCCATGGTCCCAGCCGACGTATGGTTGACCGCGCAGCGAGAGCTGGATGGGCAACAGGTTTCAAGCTGGGACGCGGCTTTCCCGCCCGGCCAGGCTTACTACCATTCCTACCGTGTGCAAAGGCCGGACATGCAGCACGGGCATACACGTGCATCGCTGGGGCTGCCTGCCGACAAGCTGATCCTCGTCACCCTGGTCAGTGAGAGTGAGGCCAGGATCAAGGGTGAATGGGCTGCGGCCATGTTGCAGGTCTTGAATCAGTATCCTGATGTCCTGTGGCTCATCGTCGGTGGCAATGGCGCTTTACCCTCGGCCTTGCAGTCTGCCAGGGCGGGCCAGGTGCAATGTGTGGCATTTTGCGCTGATGCAGTCAAATACCTGACTTGCAGTGATATTTACATCAACCCACCCATGATGGGTGGTGGTTTTGCCGTGGCCGAAGCCATGGCGCTGGCCTTGCCCGCCCTGAGTTTGTCGGGCTCGGACGGCGGCGACAAACTGGGCCAGGCAGCGCAGGCAAACTTGCAGGATTATTTCCAGACCCTGATGTTGTGGTTGCACAATCCTGATGCCCGGAAAGCAACTGGTCAGTCCATGCAAAAACACTTTGATGACTATCTGGATCTGGACAAGGCTGCTGCCAGTCTGCAAGGCGCTTGCGAACTGGCGCTTACACGCTTTAATCTGAGGATGGCAGCACAGACTTCTTGAACCTGGCCGGATTGCCCACCATCAGTGCTCCGGCTTCAACATCGCTGATGACTACGGCACCGGCACCGATGAAGGCATGGTCGCCTATGCGCAGGCGTTCGGTCAGGGTGGCACCAATGGCGATTGTGACGCTATGGCCTATGCGTGACAAGCCACCGACATTGCTGCCCGGCTGCACTCGTGAGAAAGCGTCTATATGGGTATCGTGCCCTATGGTGACACCACGATTGACAAACACATGGCGACCCAATACCGCGCCGGGGCCGATCACGCTATTGGCACCGATAAATACACCCGCCGCCAGTTTTGCCAGCGGCGAGACATAGGCACGAGGATGTATCAGGGTATGGAACTCCAGCCCATGCGCTGGACAGCGCTGCAGTATTTCCTGTTCCAGCACGTGGCGCGTGGGCGTGGTAGGGCCGAGCAAATACAGCTCATCCTGCGCTGGCTGAAAATCAGCTAATTCCACGACTTCAGGCACCGGGCCATAGCTTGCCCATACGCTCAGACGTTCTGCCAGACTGAGGTCGCGTTCGCCGGGTGTTTCAGGCAGATGCAGAACAATCCTGGAAACCGTCAAGCCGTTTGCCAGTGCGCAATCAAACAAATCAGACAAAATATTGCTACTACCAAAAATCACCAGTTTATTCTTGCTCATCTTTACCAAGTTATGCGAAGTAGACGAAAAGCTAATTGTACGTTAGCTCAAGTGCAAAGTCTGCAACAGTGTTCGGGCATTCGGCGATTGCGGTACATGGTGGCTGATAGACAAAGGGTTTATAGCCTATAATTTTCCCTATGCTTTATTGCATGGCGTGTTTTTCTCTTTGTTGCCTCCTTGCTACGGATGCGATTTTGTTGAATTGCCAATTCAGGCCAGCCCTGTTGTTACCACAGCGCTGGCTAGCTCATTCAACCCACAAACGAGTACCCCATTAATGCGACGTAATGAATCCGTTCGTAGTCCATCTGCCGCTGGCCAGGCCAGCAACCATGGTCAGCGTGGTGACTGGTCCACAGTCAAGACCTTATTGCCTTATTTATGGGCATACAAGTGGCGCGTTTTACTGGCGCTGACTTTCCTGGTCGCTGCCAAGCTGGCCAATGTTGGTGTACCCATGGTCTTGAAAAACCTGGTGGATAGCATGACCATCAGCCCTGCTCATCCTGCGGCTGTCATGGTCTTGCCTGTGAGTTTGCTGATCGCCTATGGCGCACTGCGCTTATCGACCACCCTGTTCACAGAATTGCGTGAGTTCGTGTTTGCCAAAGTCACACAAAGGGCAGTGCGCACCATAGCCCTGCAAGTGTTTCGTCACTTGCATGCCCTGTCTTTGCGCTTTCATCTGAACCGGCAAACGGGTGGTGTCACACGTGATATAGAACGAGGCACGCGGGCGATATCTTCACTGATTTCTTACGCCCTGTTCAGCATCGTCCCTACTTTGCTGGAAATCACCCTGGTCCTGATTTACCTGGGCACGCATTACGATAAATGGTTCAGCGTGATTACTGCGACGGCACTGGTCACGTATATCGTTTTCACCATCGTCGTGACTGAGTGGCGCACGCATTTCCGTCGTACCATGAATGAGCTGGATTCCAAGGCGCATACCAAGGCCATCGATTCCCTGCTCAACTATGAAACCGTCAAATATTTTGGCAATGAAGAATACGAGGCACAGCGCTACGACGTAGGTTTGAAGAGTTTTGAAACAGCCGCCGTCAAATCACAAAGCAGCCTGTTCTTGCTCAATACCGGGCAATCCATGATCATCGCCACTGCCGTGACCCTGATCCTGTGGCGTGCCACCCAAGGCGTCATCGATGGCACCATGAGTCTGGGTGACCTGGTACTGGTGAATGCCTTCATGATACAGCTGTATATTCCCCTCAATTTTCTGGGCGTCTTGTACCGTGAAATCAAGCAAAGCCTGGCGGACATGGAAAGGCTGTTTTCCCTGCTAGACCAGAACCGTGAAGTGGCCGACGATGCGAATGCACAAGCCTTGCAGGTACACCACAGGAATGGCGCAGAAATCCGTTTCCAGCATGTGAATTTCAGCTATGAAGAAAAGCGCCAGATTTTGTTTGATGTGGACTTCACAGTTGCACCGGGCACGACGACGGCAGTCGTCGGGCATAGTGGTTCTGGTAAATCCACTTTATCGCGTTTGTTGTTTCGTTTTTATGACATTCAGTCCGGTCATATTTCCATCGATGGCCAGGACTTGCGCGATGTGACGCAAGCCTCGGTCAGGGCCGCGATAGGTATAGTCCCGCAGGATACGGTCTTGTTCAATGACAGCATAGAATACAACATCGCCTACGGCAAACCGGGAGCGAGTAAAGACGAGATTATTGCTGTTGCCAAAGCTGCCTATATCCATGACTTTATCGAATCACTGCCCGATGGTTATGACAGCATGGTGGGTGAGCGTGGCTTGAAATTATCCGGTGGTGAAAAGCAGCGCGTGGCCATCGCCCGTACCTTGTTGAAAAATCCGTCGATTTTTATTTTTGATGAAGCCACTTCAGCACTCGATTCTCAGGCCGAGCAATTGATACAGGCGCAGTTGAAAGACATTGCGCGCAGCCGTACCAGCCTGGTGATAGCGCACCGTTTATCGACCATCGTTGATGCGCAACAGATACTGGTCATGGACAAAGGGCGCATCGTAGAGCGTGGCACCCATCATGATTTGCTGGCCCTGCAAGGTGCTTATACGCGCATGTGGGAACGCCAGCAAAGCAAGAAAAAAAACCAGGCAGAAGAAGATGATGACGAAGCAGATGAAGTTGAATTGGTGAGTGCATAAATGGAAACCAAGTGGCTGGAAGATTTTGTATCCCTGGCAGAGACCAATAGTTTCAGCCGCTCGGCTGAATTGCGCCATGTGACACAACCGGCATTTTCGCGCCGCATACAATCACTGGAAGCCTGGCTGGGCAGCGACCTGATAGACCGTACTTCTTACCCCACGCGCTTGACGCATGCGGGTGAAGTTTTCTATGAGCAGGCCATCGCCATGCTGGGGCAAATCAATAATGCCCGCGCGCTGTTGCGCGGCAAGCGCACCACCACGCAAACCACGGTGGATTTTGCGGTTCCGCATACCCTTTCGCTAACCTATGTGCCACGCTGGCTGACCAGCCTGGAAGCTGCCTTTGGTGAAATCAATAGCCGCCTCCTGGCCCTGAATGTGCATGATGCCGTCATGACTCTGGTCGAGGGCGGTTGTGACTTGCTGCTGTGTTATCACCATCCACGCCAGCCGCTTTTGCTTGATAGCAGCCAGTACGACATGATCAGCATGGGGACCGAGGCTTTGCGGGCCTACACCCGTTGTGACAAAAACGGTGTGCCAGAGTTGCTCTTGCCCGGCACCGAGAAAGAGCCCTTGCCCTTCCTGGCCTATGCCAATAATGCCTACCTGGGGCGTATGGTCGACTTGATCTTGAACGATACCCGCCAGCCCCTGCATCTGGAAAAATGCTATGAAACCGATATGGCCGAGGGCTTGAAAATGATGGCACTGGAAGGCCGCGGCGTGGCCTTTTTGCCCGAGTCTGCAGTCACTCGCGAGATCAAGCAAAAGCAACTGGCCCGCGCTGATGATGGTAGTGGTGCCTGGGAAGTGAATATGGAAATTCGCCTGTATCGTGAACGACCATCCATACAAAGACCAGGCAAGATGATTGTGTCACGTCTATGGGACTACCTGGAGCAATCGCAGTCGGAAGAAAAACAAGATAAGAACCGGCAGGCCAAGAGCCGCCGGCCAGCCTGAATCTCTTCGGCATCCTTGTGGCATGGTTTTGTCAGATGAATGCTTGATGGCTATAACATAAGGCCATTTCACGGTTATGCATTTCATGCATAGATTCATGCAAACAAAGCATTGGCTGATTTTAGAGTGAAAAGACTACTATGCGTCTGCTTTCAGCCTTGGCTAGGAGCCAGTCTGAATTGAAAGAAGTGCAAAAAGATACGCATACCAGTCTAACCATTTCATGAGGTCATACCATGTCCAGCCAGCACCAGATACCGTCCTATCTTACCCCGACAGAGACAGGTCCTTGGTCCGTTTACCTTGAGCAAATCGATCGTGTTACCCCTTACCTGGGGCATTTGTCCCGTTGGGTAGAAACCCTGAAGCGCCCCAAGCGTATCCTCGTCGTTGACGTGCCTATCGAGCGTGATGATGGCACCATTGCTCACTTCGAGGGCTATCGCGTACAGCACAATACTTCCCGCGGCCCGGGCAAGGGTGGTGTGCGTTTCCATCAGGATGTGACGCTGTCAGAAGTGATGGCCTTGTCTGCCTGGATGACCATCAAGAACTCCGCAGTCAACGTGCCTTACGGTGGTGCCAAAGGTGGTATCCGTGTTGATCCAAAAACCTTGTCACGTGGCGAACTGATGCGCATGACGCGTCGTTACACGTCTGAAATCGGCATCATCATAGGCCCGGATAAAGATATCCCGGCACCGGACGTCAACACCAATGAACAAACCATGGCATGGATGATGGATACCTATTCCATGAATGAGGGCCGCACCGCCACTGGTGTAGTCACCGGCAAACCGATTTCCCTCGGTGGTAGCCTGGGTCGTCGTGAAGCGACTGGCCGTGGTGTATTCGTGGTCGGTAGCGAAGCAGCTGCCAAGCGCGGTCTGAACATTGCTGGTGCAAAAATTGCCGTGCAAGGTTTTGGTAATGTGGGCGGTATCGCTGCCCGTCTGTTTGCAGACGCTGGTGCCAAGATCGTGGCAGTGCAAGATCACGGCGGCACGATTTTCCATTCAAATGGCCTGGATGTTGCCAAATTGCTGGACCACGTCGCAGCCAAAGGCAGTGTTGCTGGTTTTGAAGGTATAGAAGCAGTTTTGCCAAATGATGAATTCTGGTCTGTGAACTGCGATATCATGATCCCGGCAGCACTGGAACAACAAATCACAGTTAAGAACGCTGACCAGATCCGCGCCAAAATCATTCTTGAAGGCGCGAATGGCCCGACCACACCAGAAGCCGACGATATCTTGCGCGACAAGGGCGTCCTGGTAGTGCCAGACGTTATCGCCAATGCCGGTGGCGTGACAGTGTCTTATTTTGAGTGGGTACAGGATTTCTCCAGCTATTTCTGGTCTGAAGATGAAATCAACCTGCGTTTGACCCGTATCATGAAGGAAGCCTTTAATTCAGTCTGGCAAGTGACAGAAGACAAGAATGTCTCCCTGCGTACTGCAGCCTTTATTATTGGTTGCTCCAGAGTGTTGCAAGCACGCGAAGTGCGTGGCTTGTATCCATAATCTGGAATTGTAAATGGCGATCAATCATCTATCCTGATAGGTGATTGTTGCCATATATGAAGAATTGGGCGCGATTTTGGGGTTATACAACCAAGATCGCGTTCTGCACTATACCTCTCCAGATTGCCGAAAAAAGAAATCGGCAGTCAGCTGACATGTTGAATGTCATCAAAACGGAGCATGAGCAGTGTAACCTGTTTGATCTGGCTGGAATGATAATTGCATAGATGTTTTTAGCATTTTTATAAGTATAAATTGTAAAAAATACTGAATAATATTTTGTTAAATGTGAATTTTTCTGTTGAATTTTATGAGTCTTTATCATTAACATCCTGAACCACGTTCAAAGAGGATTATATGAAAGCTTTAAAATGGATAGTAAAGGCTGGCTTGCCCTGTGCGCTGGTCTTGTGCTCCCCGCTTTCATTAGCTGCGGATACCCTGACGCATATTAAAGAGACGCAAACGGTGACGATCGCACACCGTGAGGCGTCTTTTCCATTTTCTTATCTGGGTGATGATAAGAAACCCATAGGCTATTCCATGGACATTTGTCTGAGGCTGGTCGATGCAATCAAAAAAGAGCTCAAGCTGCCGCAACTGAATGTGAATTATGTCCTGGTGACAGGGAGTTCACGCATACCTGCCATCGCCGAAGGCAAGGCGGATATGGAGTGTGGCTCAACCACCAATAATGCCGAGCGCCGCAAACAGGTGGCGTTTACTATCCCTCACTTTTTTGCCACAGCGAAAATGATCGTTCGCGCCGATTCTGGCATTAAAAACTGGACCGACCTCAAGGGCAAGAAGGTGGTAACCTCCAAAGGTACAACTACTGTCAAGTTACTCAATGATCGTGACAAGGTCAGGGCCCTGGATTTGAAATTGATGGAAGGCAGCGATCATAACGAATCATTTGGCATGGTAGAGAGTGGTAAGGCAGATGCTTTTACCGTGGATGATGTACTGTTATATGGACAGCGCGCCAATGCCAAAGACCCCAGCAAGTTTGTCGTGGTAGGTGATTCTCTGTCGACGGAGCCTTATGCCATCATGTTGCGCAAGGACGATCCTGCCTTCAAAGCGCTACTGGACCGTGAGATGGCCAGGTTGATGAACGATGGTGAAGTCACCAAGCTCTACGATAAGTGGTTCCGCAAGCCGGTCCCCCCAAAAGGGGCAAACCTGAACATGCCCATGAATTTCCTGTTGCGCGACAATATACGTTTCCCCACAGACAAGGTGGCGGATTAACAAACACGACCTTTGCTTGCCATCAACAGCAGATTGAGCTGACGTTCGAGAAATTGGATGGCAGGCCCAGTTTTTACTGAGCAGGCATGGATTTTTGCAGGGGTAGCTTGAAAGTCAATTTTGCTCCCATTTTTAGTAGTGTATAAGTAGTAATACGTATTAAACCGATTGAAAAAAGCGGTAATTTGCTGAGGGTTTTTGTTAAACTCAAAGCCATGATTTTTGATTTAACTTTCTGGAGACAGTATGAAATTTTCGAAATTGTTGGTAGGTCTGGTGGGAGCAGGTTTGATCGCCGGTGCAGCACAAGCGCAAGACACTGGAACATTGAAAAAAATCAAAGAAACAGGAACCATCACCCTGGGTGTGCGTGATTCCTCCAACCCTTTTTCCTATCTGGATGATAAGCAGTCTTATCAGGGTTATTCCATAGATTTGTGCCTGAAAATTGTGACTGCAGTGCAAAAGCAACTGGGCTTGACTTCCCTGAATGTCAAAATGAATCCGGTAACATCAGCCACTCGCATCCCTTTGATGGCTAACGGTACTATCGACCTGGAATGTGGTTCCACGACCAATAACGTTGAGCGTCAAAAGCAGGTGGCTTTTGCACCGACCACTTTTGTGACAGCTAATCGTATTCTGTCGAAAAAAGCTTCAGGCATCAAAACCCTCGCTGATTTGAAGGGCAAGGCTGTGGTATCCACTTCCGGCACTTCCAACCTCAAGCAACTGACACAGTTGAATGCTGACCAGAACCTGGGCATCAATATTTTGCCAGCCAAGGATCATGCAGAAGCTTTCCTGATGGTGGAAACTGGTCGTGCAGTGGCTTGGGTCATGGATGATATCCTGCTGGCTTCACAAGTATCCAACTCAAAAAATCCGGCTGAGTATGAAATCAGCAAGGAAGCGCTGTCGGTTGAGCCTTACGGCATCATGCTGCGCAAAGATGATCCTGCCTTCAAGAAAGTGGTTGATACAGCGATAGGCAACGTACTGACTTCTGGCGACGTTAACCGCATCTACCACAAGTGGTTCATGCAACCTATCCCTCCTAAAGGTATCGCTTTGAACTGGCCTATGTCCGACCAGCTCAAGGTAGTGGCAGCCAAGCCTACTGATTCAGGCGAACCTTCTGCTTATGCTGCTGTTCCAGAGGCGCAAAAAGCTGTATTGAACAAAAAGAAAAAATAATACTTAGCATGGCAAGGTAGTCCGACAAAACGGGGGGATGCACCTCCCGTTTTCTTTTGCAAGGCAATGTAGTGTGAGCTTGCTACATCGGGCTGAAAGCGCTGCACAGGAGGAGAATATGAATTACAACTGGAATTGGAATATCTTTTGGGACATTGCGCCCGATGGAACGGGAACCTATCTGGAGTCCCTGATCGCCGGTCTGAAATGGACACTGGCGACAGCAGGCGTAGCCTGGATGATTGCTTTGGCATTGGGCCTGGTGATAGGGACACTGCGCACTGCACCCAATAAATGGGTAGTCAGGCTGGCAAATGCCTATGTGGAATTGTTCAGGAATATTCCATTGATCGTGCAAATGTTTCTTTGGTATTTTGTCTTCCCTGAAGTCTTGCCCGAAGCCTGGGGCACGGCACTCAAGCAATTACCGAATGCACCTTTCGTCACTGCGGTATTGAGCCTGGGATTTTTTACTTCGGCAAGGGTGGCAGTACAGGTATCAACAGGTATCAACGCACTGCCGCGCGGCCAGCGTATGGCGGGAACGGCACTGGGTTTGACACTGCCGCAAACTTACCGTTACGTACTTTTGCCTATGGCGTTTCGCATCATCATTCCTTCGTTGGTGAACGAAGTGGCGGCGATCATTAAAAACAGCTCGGTGGCCCTGTCGATAGGCTTGATAGAGCTGATGGCCAGCACACGGTCCATGCAAGAGTTTTCTTTTCAGACTTTTGAAGCCTATGGTGCGGCTACCATCATTTATCTGATCGTGTCAGTGATCGCCATCTTGATGTCGACCTTGCTGGAAAAGAAACTGCGCGTACCAGGTTTCATTACCTCTGGTTCTGCCAATAGTGGAGGGCACTAAACATGGGTAATTTTGATTTTGATGTGATCCAGCGCTCCTGGGTGTATTTGTTCCAGACTGGCATGGTGTTCACGCTGAAGCTGACTTTCCTGGCAATGACGGGCGGCATTATCATCGGGACTATGCTGGCGATGATGCGCTTATCAAGCAACAAGGCAGTTAATCTGATCGCATCTGGCTATGTCAACCTGATGCGCTCCATACCCCTGGTATTGGTGCTCTTCTGGTTTTACTTTCTGGTGCCCTATATTGGTGCCTGGATACTCGGTTCGAAAGACCCTGTGCAAGTTGGTGCCTTTTCGTCCTGCCTGATCACCTTCGTCATGTTTGAAGCAGCTTATTACTGCGAGATCATGCGCTCCGGCATACAGTCCATCCCGCGTGGCCAGATCTGGGCTGGTTATGCCATGGGCATGAACTATTGGCAAACCATGGGCAATATTGTATTGCCACAGGCTTTCCGCAATATGATCCCTATATTGCTGACGCAAACCATTGTTTTGTTCCAGGACGTATCGCTGGTATCGATTTTGTCGATTCCTGACTTTTTCGGTTCTGCCGCCAAAGTCGCGCAGCGCGATGGTCGTCTGGTGGAAATGTATTCCTTCGCAGCGGTTGTCTACTTCTTCATGTGCTTTGGCTTGTCCGCGCTCGTGAAAAAGTTGCAAGCAAAAGTGGCGATCATACGTTAAGAATATTGTGGAGATTTGAAATGATTAATTTAAATAATGTCAGTAAGTGGTATGGTCAGTTCCAGGTCTTGACGGACTGCACGACCGAGGTATCCAAGGGTGAAGTGGTGGTGGTATGTGGTCCTTCCGGTTCCGGTAAATCGACTCTGATCAAGACCGTCAATGGCCTGGAGCCTTTCCAGAAAGGTCAGATCACTGTGGAAGGTATTTCTGTCGGCGATCCTAAAACCAATTTGTCCAAGCTGCGTGCGCGCATAGGCATGGTGTTCCAGAACTTTGAATTGTTCCCGCATCTGTCTATACGCCAGAACCTGACCATAGGTCAGGTCAAAGTACTGGGCCGTTCAGAAGAAGAAGCGACTGAGCGTGGTCTCAAATACCTGGATCGCGTAGGCCTGATTGCCCAGAAAGACAAATTCCCTGGTCAGTTATCCGGTGGTCAGCAACAGCGTGTGGCGATAGCCCGTGCCTTGTCGATGGACCCGATCGCCATGTTGTTTGATGAACCAACTTCTGCACTTGATCCTGAAATGATCAATGAGGTGCTGGATGTCATGGTGGGCCTGGCACAAGAAGGCATGACCATGATGGTGGTGACCCATGAAATGGGTTTTGCCAAGAAAGTAGCGAATCGCATCGTCTTTATGGATAAAGGTGCGATAGTGGAAGATTGTTCTAAAGATGAATTCTTTGAGAATGCCAGATCAGAGCGCGCCCGTGATTTCCTGAAGAAAATCATTCACTAATGAATCTTTAATCCAGATCATAAAACAGCCCTGGTTTCAGGGCTGTTTTTGTTTGCAAGCGGGTTTTGCAAGGTGTTTTACAATGAGATTTATCATTGTTATAAGTTACTCCCAGGACCAGGATGCGGCTTTTTAAAAATGTGACGAAAATGTGATTTTCGTCACACGTAAAAATAAACTGACATGCTAATCTGCCTTCGCTAAAAAAAGAGCCTGTAAAAATAACTGTGTAAGTCCTCCCGGAGCTATTGGTGAGCGCGGATACGCTCACCAAATTCTATATCAAAGCGATTGAGTGCCTGTCGCCAGTGTTGTATAGGCATGGTCCATTTCTTCGCTGCCTGTTGTATCGCCAGGTACACCACTTTCATGGCAGAGGCATCATTGTGGAAAAATTTTCTGCGCTTGGTGGCTGACCGGA
>NZ_JBMPOT010000036.1:0-17767 GCF_049340425.1 Undibacterium sp. JH2W
AGAGTTCTAATCGAGTCTGTCAGCTAAAACTGCAGATGCGCAGCGTTGTCCCTCCACCCCGACGCTTTCTAGTTTCCCAGAAATCGTCACTTATAACCATACAAGCGCAGCGTAATCGTACGCATGCTGCGCAGGAAATAATGACAGACCCCAGGAATATTTCATGATGACCACGCACTATCTCAGCAGACGCGTGGTTTATACTTGATTGACTAACGTGAAGCGGCTATGCTTTTCAAGCAGAATAGAGAGCAACAGCTAACATGCGTACGATTACGCTGCGCTAATCGTACCTACGCGGGCTGCCTATTGCATAGCCAAGGAGTCTTACCTACGATTGCGCATCTGATCGCAAGCAGTCGATATCTGGATTCAAGTAGCAAGGGATTTGCAGGTGTTCGCTGCAACTTGTCCCTCGAATATGCTGGCTGAGTTCCTCCCCCGTAGGTACGATTAGCGCAGCGTAATCGTACGCATGCTGGGCCTGAAATAATGACAGACCCCAGGAATATTTCATGATGACCACGCACTATCTCAACAGACGCGTGGTTTATACTTGATTGACTAACGTGAAGCGGCTATGCTTTTCAAGCAGAATAGAGAGCAACAGCTAACATGCGTACGATTACGCTGCGCTAATCGTACCTACGCGGGCTTAGGCGATGTATTTGCAGCAGCAAGCCATCAATGCCGGGGGATTTTTTCGGCAAAGGCGCAGCGCTTGTTTAGTGAAGATACACTGCAAGCACAAACCCTGTCATCTCCAGATGCTGTGTTTACAATTCAGGCCAATGAAACAGGTGTCAGCGTACAAAAACGTGGCGCGCAAGCATCGATCTTGGATGTCATTCCAAATCCAGCATTGATGGAAGTTCTTTGGAGCGGAGATTCCAGGTATTTTGCTATCACGGTCAGCGATGGCGGGCTCACCGGAACTTGGGCGACAAGTTTGTACAGCATCAGTGGCGATGGCTCAACAGCTTTGTTCGATCTGCAAAATAGTATAGAGCAAGCCACCAAGATTTTTCTTCGCTGTGGCAATGGGGAAGCTGAAATTGCCAATGTTGGCGCCCTCGCTTGGCTAAACAAAGAACTCCTGGTTATTGCCGAAGTGCCGCCTCACTCATCGTGTAAAAATATGGGGCAGATTCTGGGGTTTAAGGTGTCATTAATATCTCAAAGAATTACTGAAGTACTTTCAGAAAAAAAACTCAGGGCCAAATGGAAAAAAGACTTAGGATGTCGTTTTCAATGATGTCTGAGAAAAATCGGCGTGTCGTCTATTTGTGCCTGGCAATACGCGCATGCCCCGTAGGTACGATTAGCGCAGCGTAATCGTACGCATGCAAGGCCTTGCATAAGCACAGGCCTCAATAACATCTCGTGAGGCGCTTAGCTATCTCAACTGGCGCTTTGCTTATACTTGATTGACAACTGGCAAGCCGCCAAGCTTTTCAAGCAGGATAGAGAGTGGGGGTTATCATGCGTACGATTACGCTGCGCTAATCGTACCTACGCGGGCTGGCGCTATCTGCGCTCTGAAGTCAAAGAGCCAGCCTATGCGGATCGACAAACAGCCAGTGCGATCGACAAATATGCATGGCAGCTTTCGAGCTGGCTTAAAACCGAAGCCAGCAAAAATCGTAAGCAGCGACGAAGCTTAAAGCAGCTTCATCTCGATCTGAAAGCACTGGGATTTGAGGGGTCGTATGACCGGGTGGTCGCCTTCGCCAGGAAGTGGAAGGTGGATCAAACTGACAGGGGCAATTCAGCTAGCAAACGAACACAAGCGTAGCGTTAGCCTGTCCTCTCGCAGGTAGCGATTGATCGTATCATAGCTTATTTCCGTTGGCGCATGGTCGGCGTAGTTGGTAATTGTGTAGTTGATTTGACTTACCAGCAAGTATTGGCAGTAATCTAGTCGGCTCGGGCGTTTCGTTGTCATACCCTCTAATTTACAGACTTTAAAGCCGCTTTGGGTTCACATCATTTTTGAAATAGCTCACTTTTTTTGCGTAAGTCTTAATCATGAAAGGACACCTGCAGGCGTCCAATTCAAATTTTTATGATAGCTTGTAAGGGGCCTTCAATAGAAAGCGCTTGTTTGTGGGCATTTGATCTTGCTGGCGGGCTTGACTTCAGTCAGTTGCAGTTTGCTATCCAGCATCCAGCCACTGACACGCTTGCGGGTGAGAATATTCCCTTTTCCATAGCTGTCCATACTGATTACAAAGGCCATGGCAGATTTGCCATAACTGCATTCAGTTTCAAATTTCACGCCTTCTTTGGCTGTGACAACCGGCAAAGGAAGTGCGTACTGTTTCAAAGGCGGTTTTGCCATCTCTGCAGCACTAGCCTTTTCATAGTCGTTAATGGTATCGACAATAACTGCGGCATTTGAATAATGATCAAGTCCTGGTCCTGTTGGGTTGTCACTGGAGCGTTGTGCCAATACCTGCACAAAGTGGCCAGTGATGAATTCGGCCGTAACGTTGCCCCATTTATCTTTCCATTCCTTGCGCGACAGTGACATCGTGCTGGTGGGCGTTGTGGCCGCACCAGCGGGCTCAGCAGCCGCGGCGGGCATCGTGCTTGCGAGAGAAGCTGGCGCAGTTGCTTTGGGCGCTGGTGTAGTAACTAATGCTGATTTGACAGGAGTCGCAGCAACTTCCTCGCCCTGGAACGCATATTTACCATCGAAGGGGACATCGCCCCAGGAACTGGCGCAAGCTTCCACATGCATTTGCATGCCACCAGCTGCGCGCTTTAAGGTCATTGTGCAACGTCCCTCACTAAAGTTCCATCCGCCAGGCGCATCGGATAATTTACCTTCCCCGGCCCCGCTGCGCAAATTGCCAGGCTTGCCTTTTTCAGAAACTTCCAGTGTGAATTTGCCATCAGGTTTTACCGTCAACAAACGCTCAAAACCTTTATCGCTGGCATCATAAATACCGGCCTTAGGATAAGGATTATAGTCCGCCGCCAGCACAGGTGCGGCCAGACAGGACAATGCCAGACTCGCTGACAAAAAACGAACAGCGCCAGAGGTAGTTGATTTTTTCATGTAAGCAAATGAAGTTGATAGGGTGGATGAACAAAGCTGCATATCCACATGCCCCAGGCATGGCGACAGAGCGCAATTGCTGCATTAAGCCGGATGATGGTGCATTACCGTAAAAACCATGTCAACCAATTAATTGTGTGTTTTATATTAATGCGCAACAAAGTGTAAGTAGACTTGTACGGGCTGCTTGACTTTGATGTTTGCTCTGTCGCGCTACAACGCAATATCTCATCACATATGCGATGGACGAGTCCGCAGTGAGTGACGATGAGCGTAAAAAAATGGGGGACCGCAATCAGGGTGAGATACAGGCTCATTACCGTATGTAATAATATTTTGATCTGTCAGGGCCAGTAGGTACGATTAGATTCTATGGTTCCCGTCAAGTTTTTATCGAGATGAGATCAGAGTTAAAATCAACGCAGCGTAATCGTACGCATGCAAGGCCTTGCATAAGCACAGGCCTCAATAACATCTCGTGAGGCGCACTTAGTTATCTCAACTGGCGCTTCGCTTATACTTGATTGACAACTGGCAAGCCGCCAAGTTTTTCAAGCAGGGTAGAGAGTGGCGCTTATCATGCGTACGATTACGCTGCGCTAATCGTACCTACGCGGGCTGGCGCATTTGCGTGATGCCGGTGTGAGTAATATGCGGGGATAAAAAAACGACTCCTGCTTTTAGGCGCGGCGTCGTTTTTTTGGGAGGGCAGTAACTACTCAGAAAAATCCTGGCTTAAAGCTTGCTCTGGCCCTCCCTGCTTTCCCTGTCAGCAATCGCAAGTGCGTGTTCAGGATGCAAAGATGCGGAAATATCCAGTATTCCAATGTGTCCACTGGCTAGTATTGCCGTTCCACGTACCGTGCAAAGGAGTGCCACTGTAAATGGAGAGGTTGATGGTGTTTCGATTGGCCCAGATGGAGACGGGATTGCCTGAGTTATTAGGGTCCCATGACCAGAGGACAGGGTAGACTGTTTCCTGATCGGGGGAAAACATGATGCGGACGCTGGTTGGTGCGTTTCCCAGATTGTGAGTGACAACGAGATTGCTGGAGGTGGTATTGGTAGCAGCAATCCATCCTGAATCATAGCCTGAGCTAGACGCAAATTCGGTTGGTGTGGACGATACTTTTGATTCTGAGACATTGACTTTGTGATCCATGATACGCCTTTGAAAGTAAGTAGTTTGAATGCAACAAAATTCGACCCTTTATATCTTTAGTTAGCACTGAGAACTTTTAACAGAGATCGTATTGCCATAACGATGGGCTCCCGCAGGGGTGTCGTTATGCCAGCAAACATCTGCACAAAAGGTAGCAGCCAGCAAATATTCACCATTCGCATACCTGGCAGAACACCTGGCCCCAAAATGCTTGTTTATGTGCTTTTTAGGGAAGTCTTGCTATTGATGCAATTTGCAATAGCAATATTACATGCAAAAAATATACTTTTCAATAATAATTTGACATGTAGTGTGGATATTTATTGATTGCCAACTCCCTGGGGCGAGAATAGCTTGCACGAGGTACGACAGTGCTACAGCAAAAATCCCCCTTGCTTATTTAAGCTAGGGCCCATAGGTACGATTAGCGCAGCAGCGTAATCGTACGCATGCAAGGCCTTGCACAAGCACAGGCCTCAATAACATCTTGTGAGGCGCACTTAGCTATTTCAACTGGCACCTGGTTGATACTTGATTGCCTACCGTGAAGCAGCCATGCTTTTTAAACAGGATAGAGAGTGAGGCTTATCATGCGTACGATTACGCTGAGCTAATCGTACCTACGCGGGCTGACACGGCCCAGGTAAGCATGTTATTCTTTCGTCCATCGTCTCATCACCGGGTGTAAGGCGCATGTATCAGTTGGGGTAGATACTTGGTGTGACAGTCTGAAATACTTCGGCAAAAATCTCAAAAAATCGACCGTGCAGCGGAGACTACACAATGACATTCCAGCTCAAAAAATCCCATGCGTCTTATCTGGCGATACTCTTGTCGCTGCCTTGCCTGACTTTCTCGGCCGATACTGGCAAACTAAAACCTGCCGTAAATACGCCGGATGCAACGATATGCAGCGTCAGTGCCTTGGAGCGCACCCTGCCTTTTCCTGTGGGCGAAAAAGCCCTGTATTTTTTGAACATCAGAGAGGGTGACAAGCTGCACGCGCCTTTTCGCGTGGCATTCTCTGTATCCGGCATGGGCGTGGCCCCTGTGGCCGCGGGTGAGATCGAAGGCACGGGTCATCACCATATCCTGATCGACCTGGATTTGCCGCAAGACATCAAGAAACCCATCCCCTTTGACAAGGCCGATGAATACCAGCGCCAGCACTACAAGCACTTTGGCAAGGGTGAAACCGAGACCGTGCTCAACCTGCCACCCGGCAAACACAAGCTGCGCCTGATGTTCGCCAATCACCAGCACGTGCCGTATTACATCGCCAGCAAAGAAATCAATATCGAGGTTTTGCCTAGCCAGTAGGGTGCGTTATAACGCACCGCCTTGCGCATCACGCCACGCATTTTCTCCCTACATGGTGCGTTATAACGCACCCTTCAAAATTGCCATGCTTTTCAAGCAGGATAGAAAGTGGCAGTTACCATGCGTACGATTACGCTGCGCTAATCGTACCTACACAAGCTACACGGCCTCCTGTATTTCTCTGTGTCTCTTTGGTGGGTTTTCAGGTCTTATGCTTTTCTTCTGCGGGTGATGTGCCTCTCAAAAATACCGACAGCCAGTAGGGTGCGTTATAACGCACCGCCTTGCGCATCACGCCACGCATTTTCTCCCTGCATGGTGCGTTACAACGCACCCTACAAAACTGCCATGCTTTTCAAAAAGAATAGAAAGTGATGGTTACCATGCGTACGATTACGCTGCGCTAATCGTACCTACACAGGCTACACAAGCTACACAGCCTCCTGTATTTCTCTGTGTCTCTGTGCTGAGTTTTCAGGGCTTAAGCTTTTCGTCTCGATATAACGCACCTGCAGATTGTCTGCGGCCACGGCACTTGCTCACCGCAATTTTGTAATTTCCCCTAAGCAATTTCAGGCTGGCACGGGTTGTCGCACGATACCTTTGGTCCAGTCTGGATGTACCTTTTGATTTATTTGCAACTATTTTGGATTCGTTTCCAATTTCAAAGTAACATACTGTAACGTCATGTAGCGTACTTATTCAAGACTTGGACAGCGAGGCTACATAGACGACGTCACCTTCAGGGTGAGGACTTTCCTGCAGGCCTGGGAAAGCAGCGATCAATTCAATGGAGTCAACATGAATAAGCAATATCCTATGCTAGGCGCAGCCGCGCTAGCCACCCTGGCTGCGCTGATGTTAAGTGCTTGTGGTGGCGGTAGTACAGAAAAAGGGCGCAGCTCTGCTGCGAATAGCGGCGCAGCCCTGGCTGGCCCGCCACCGGGCAAGGCCCTGAGCCTCGGGCCTATGCAATTTGCGCAAACCCATGTGTTGCCCGAAGCGGGCCTGCAATGGAAAAACAAAAATGGCGAGGAGATGGGCAGCCTGCATCTGACTGGCCAGCGTGACACCCTGGTGATGGTGGATTTGAAGAGTACAGCGCCACAAAACCCGGTGCTGGAAGCCTGGCTGAATAATCAAAAGCTGGGACAAATCAGCCTGCTCACGCCAGACAAATTGTCACCTACAGAAGACGGTGGCAGCACGTTTGCCAGCAATCTCTACAGCGCAGTCTTGCCCGCCAATATGGTCTTGCCTGGTGTGGCTTTGCGCGTGGTGGCTGACAATTTCTCGCCCAGTGATTTCAAGAAGCCAGAAGTGGGGGCCGATACGGATCTGGATATGTGGATAGTACCCATGTATTTGTTTGGTGCGAATGATGCCAATACCTTCCCCTATGCAGTGACTGGCAATCCGGACAAGGCGACTTATCAGGAGTTATATGCCAAGTGGCCAGTGTCACGCCTGAATGTGAAGAATCATCCTGTGGCGCGGCTGGACTGGCCGTATATCATCATCGCCCCGAATGGCACTGACGCTGCCTATCGCGTCGATAACAAGGACCAGCAAAAAGAGGGTTATGCCATCATGAACTCGGCCTTGCTGGTGCTGGAAGCCTTGCAAGTCGCCAATGGTGAAACCAGCACCCATAACCAGATGTATGCACCACTGCTGATGCTGGGAGCCGATGGCCAGTTTGCCGAAACCGGCGGTGGCTATGGCGGCGCTACCCATGCCACGGGCGACCACCTCTTTAGCGATACTTTCATCCATGAAGTCGGCCATGGTTTTGGCATGGCACACGCGGGGGAAGCCTATGCCGCAGGTGCCTACCCTTATGTCGCGGGCAGCTTGCTGGGCTCGGCCTGGGGTTATGACAGCGTGCGCAAAAAATTCCTTGGCACGCTGGTGCCACGCACAGCGCAAAATTATGCCGATGCTTGCCTCAATGAGCCTGAGCGCATCAAGGATAGCCTCGGTCGTTGCGTCAAACAAGATCCCATGCAGGGTGGCGATGGTGACCAGTCCAGTGGCGACCATTTCAGCATGTTTTCTGATTTTCATGCGGGCCTGATACAGCAATTTTTTGAGGGCAAGACTACGCTAGATAGCAAGGGCAAACACCAGTACCAGGGCGGCAGAATCTTTGTCGACAGCAAGTTCGCCAGCGGTTACAGCCGTTGGGACAGCATAGACAAAAAACGGGTGGGCTATACGCCGCTTACCGATCTGGATGCCGATGCCAATGGCTTTGACAATGGTTTTCCTTCTGTGAGAAACGTAGCGGTACGCACCATCATCTGGACCCATAGTCTGGCAAGCACGGCCAATGTAGCGCAGATCTATCCGCTGGCTGCTGCCTACCAGGGCAATCTGCGTCGCTATGTCGACCCCACCAATGCCAGCCAGGTGGCAGAAATCCATCCCGACAGCGGCAAATATTTCTCGTATTGCCATCAGACCGGCTGCGACTTTACGCTGCGCATCAGCTATCAGGATGGCAGTGTCCAGCACATCATGTTGCAACAAGGCAGGCGTCCGCCTGGCGATCCGCGCGGCGCTAGCCCGGCCAGTTATCTGGACCCAAAAAATGGCGACAGCTTCAAGATGTCTGGTATCAACATCAGTGCTGCAAAAACCGTACGCAAGATAGAACTGCTGGATACCCCCATGGCCTGGAATGGCATAGGCAAGAACCCCAGGGTCTTGACCAGCAGGAGCCTATAAACGCAGGCCATAAAAAAACGGCAATGGCGAAAATTTTTGCGCCATTGCCCCACAGAACTGGTATTGGAGCGACCCTGCATTTGCAGCCAGGATGATGATTTACATGCTTTCTGCAGGCCAGGCAGAAACGATATTCAACTGGTATTAACTCAATATTGGCTTGTATCAACAATCTTCAAACGTATTACCAGAACAAGAGAATGCATAACTTTTTTACATGCATTTTTTATCACTCTGTGTGCTATAGTTTGTTAATGTAACGTCAAGTAATGACAACACATGCCAAGTGCCGCTATCTGCCAACTTGTTGCATAAGCGCACTCGCGCCGATTTTTGCCGGGCAGCTGAACTTGCCCAGCTGAAAACCAGACGGGCTGCAAGCCAACAGGCAAGCCCATTTTGACGATGTACCTTACACAGCCGCAGCCTGTGCACTGATGTGCATTCGCTAGCCGCCTTGCCAGACCCCATGGCGTCTGCCACACCCTCCCTGTCGCTTGCCTGCGTTCACCACGCCGGTAGTTGGCAAGCTGCGTGCGCGTCATGGTTAGCGCAATGGCTGGCAAGAAGTGAGCAGCAAGCGCAGGCGAGGCAGTTGTAATCACAAGAAAGAAGAAACAATGAAAAAGCAAACCATCAAAAAGCAAGCCATCATGCTGGCCCTTTCCTTCATGGCCACCTATGTCATCGGCGCACCTGCCACTGCCTATGCAGCAGAAATTCGCGGCCTTGCAGGCAAGTGTCTGGATGTCGAACAAAACAAAACCCATGATGGTGCCAGGGTGCAAATCTGGGAATGCAATGGCACACCAGCGCAGCAATGGAATTACAACCAGCGCACAGGTGAAGTGCGCGGCTCTGCTGGCAAATGCCTGGACGTGGACAATGGCAATAGTGCCGACGGCACGCGCATACAAATTTTCCAGTGCAATGGCACCAACGCCCAGCGCTGGTCATATGCCAAAGGTGAGTTGCGTGGCATCGCTGGCAAATGCCTGGATGTGGATAACGGCAATACCGACGATGGCACCCGCGTGCAATTGTGGGAATGCAATGCCACCAATGCCCAGAGCTGGGTCTTGTTACGCTGAAGTGAGCAGGCGCTGAGTTGCACTGGCATGCGCCAGGTATCAAGCAGCGCCTGCTTTTTGTGCATCGCTGTTTGGCGCACAAAAAAGTCATACACATCATCAAAAAAAGTAAGAGATCAAGATGAAGAAAATCCACGATGCAGTTATAAAATTCAGCATATTCCTCCTATTGGCCACGGGGCTGGCACTGGGCCTGAATGCCTGCGGCGGTAGTGCGGGCAATAGCAATGGAAATAGCAATGGCAAGGCAGCCCAGCCTGCCCCCTCAACAGCAGAGCAGGGCATTGCCATTAGCGCACAAAGAATGAGTGAACTGGTGCGCGAGTTGGCCAGCGCAAAATATGAAGGCCGCTTGCCTGGCACCACCGGCGACCAGCTGGCCGAAAACTATCTCGTCAACGAGTTCAGGGCCATAGGCTTGCAGCCCGCCTTTGGTGACAGCTATTTACAGCGCTTCAACACCACTATCGTCGAGCCCGATGGCGAGAGCCACGGCAACCCCGAAAACCCGCTGTTTGGCGAACGTATGGCCAGCAGCAATATCATCGGCATATTGCCGGGTACTGACCCGGTCTTGTCCAGAGAAGTCATCATCATCAGCGGCCACCGCGACCATCTGGGCCGCACGCCGGATGGCATCCATTATCCCGGTGCCAATGATGACTTATCTGGCCTGGCAGCGACCATGGAACTGGCCCGCGCCTTTGCCCAGCTCAAGGCCCGCAACATCGCCAACAAGCGTACCCTGATGTTCATTGCCTACGGCGCAGAAGAGCAGCATGAAATGGGTTCCATGTACCACGTGGCTCACCCTGTGCCTGGTGCGCCAAACAAAAATATCGTGCTTATGATCAGCATAGACATGATAGGCCTGGGCTTTGACAAGTGGAACAATTTCTCACAAGCCCGGCGCGATGAGTATGCCAACACCTGGTATCAGGAAGTCTATAACGACAGCGATGATGACAGTGACGAGTATTCACACGAATACCCGCCGGAAAAGAAAAATACTTTTTCCTATGACGCTGGCCCCTTTGGAAAAATCGGCATCAACAACCGCGTGTTTGGCACGATACAGAATATTCCCACCTATCACAAAACCACGGATACCTGGGAAAGCGTGCACTTCGACCCCGCCGCCATCGCCACCAAAACCATCTTCGATTTCCTGTGGAAAGTCGACCAGGACCCGCGCGTACATGTCAAATCCTGATCTGACAGCCATACACATTTTCAAGCACACCTGAAACAAAGAAAGCCCTATCACCATGCGTACTAACAAGACATCTTCACTTCCACTTGATGAGCAGACAGCGCACAGCCTGCTGGCACGCTATCGCCACGGCATGCACGCTGCCCTGGCCGCCAGCATGCTGGCCTTGCTGGCTGGCTGCGGCGGTTCATCCAGCGATACCAAGAATGCAGCGTCCAGGCCAGAACCGGTACAGCCCGCCAAACCCAGCAAACCAGCCAGCATCAATGTCAGTAACTTCAAGGACAATGACACCATCCGTTATTCCTTGCCGATACTGGCAGGCACTGTCGGCAGCGAAGTCAAGAGCATCAACATCACCACCGCAGAAAAAGTTTATGTGGCCGAGGTAGTCGAAGGTAATTTCAAGGCCGTCATTCCCCTGCATGTGGGGGCCAACGATATCAGCTTTAGCGCTGGTGGTCAGAGCGGCAATATCCGCATCAATTATGTCGCCGCTGATAATCCCAAAAAAGTCAGGATGATGTATGCCATCGCCGCCGATGACGATGGCCGCTTTGTCGCCGAAGCTGGCATGCCCAATAGCATGGAAGAAGCCAAGACCCGCATTGCCCTGCAAGCGCTGCTGATGCAATCCGCCACTGCCGAAATGCTCTACAAAGGAGCCAGCCAGCGCCTCACCTATGCCCTGGTGGAAGACGGCTATGGCAAACCCATCATCAGCACCTTGCGCCTGCCACTGACGCGCGCGCAACTGCATGCAAAAGACGATAATGAAATCTACCAGGCCATTGCCAATGCCCTGCAAGCCGAACCAGCTTCCAGCAATTTCAAGAACATGGTCACCATGGGATTTTCCAGCTACCAGAATGGTAAATTTCTAGGCCATGCCGCGCTGGGTGGTGGCAACCTCGGCATCTTTGGTTCCTTGCATCTGTATGCCTGCCCGGGTAGCCTCGATCAATTGTCAGCCAGCTTTAGCAATACCAAAAAAATCGACACACTCGTCTTGCCTGACGACAGCGGCAACCGCGAAAGCTACTGGGCACAATGCGCCACCGGCATGGGTGCCAGCCTGCATGAGCTGGGCCACACCTTTGACCTGGAACATACACCCACAGGCATCATGTCGCGCGGTTTCGATAACTTCAACCGCCTGTTCATGCTGCGCGAACCCGGCTATGCCCCGGTGCTGAGTACACAAAACGAAGGCGGCGCCGTCTGGGACCCGATCAGCATCCCCACTCTGCTACATAGCGAATGGTTCAAACGATAAATGTTTTTTTGAGGTTTGCCAGGTATGATACAAAGCACGCCCATGCACTTGTGCTGGCAAACCCCTCTATCTATCATTTTTTACAAGCGAGATCACGATGCGCAGCCTGCATGCCTGGCTCTACCTGTCGATCATCATGTGTCTGACCGCCTGTGTCAGTCTCTCGAACGACATCAGGCTCAGCATCTATTCTTATAATAAAGACAGTAGCAGCATACAAATAGATGTAGCCCCCATAGGTTTTCATAGCAATATCCACGGCGGCAAATATCAGGGCCACTACATCACCGTGCCCAGGCACCAGTCCTTGATACCAGCCAGACAAATCAA
Source organism: Undibacterium sp. JH2W (assembly GCF_049340425.1). Classification (NCBI taxonomy): domain Bacteria; kingdom Pseudomonadati; phylum Pseudomonadota; class Betaproteobacteria; order Burkholderiales; family Oxalobacteraceae; genus Undibacterium; species Undibacterium sp. JH2W. The sequence continues at coordinate 12,187 of NZ_JBMPOT010000036.1, forward strand.
GATAGTGTCGGATACTCTACGCTTGCCCTTAGCAGACAACAGCAGCATCAGCATCATGGGTGGCGGCCCCTGCGACATTCACTTCGCCCTCTTCACCACGGATGGAAAACCCCTGCTCTTCTCAGAACTCAGCATCAACGGCAGCCATCACCTGGACGCTGCACATTGCGTGCGATAAGCAAAGAACTGCAGCCAACTGACAGCTGCCCAAGGTCCGATATAAGGCAGTATTTACCGATGCTGAAAAAATCATTCGCGTAGCAGCAATGCACAATCCTTCGCCAAAAAAAAAAACGACACCATGCAGCAAGCAGGTGTCGTTTTTTTATGTTGCTACGCGCGTAACGCATGAACACCGCAAACGGTTGACAAGCCAAACGCCGTTTAGAGCAACAACACTAAGCCCCATGTTCTGTGGTTTTTTGCGTCAACGCAATGTCTCCGGGCGGCGTTTTTGGCTTACGTAGCATGACTACGAAACGCAAAACGAAATACAAAACTTAGCAAGCAACCCAAACAAACGAATAGGAAAAATATCATGAACAAACTGATCGCCGCCATCATCGCTTCCACAGTTGTTATGGGTAGCGCATTTGCACAGACACCCGCCAGTGCTTCAGCAACTACCGCAGCTAAACCTGCTTCGGCAGCAGTAGCAGCCAGTGTTACCAAGCCTGCTCCAGCAGCCAAGGCAGTAGCCGCTCCTGCCTCTGCCAGCACAGCAACACCAGCCGCTTCCACACCAGAAGCCAAGCCAGCCAAACATGAAAAACATGTCAAGCATGGCAAAAAAGAAGCGAAAGTAGCAGGTGCCTCTGCCGCAGCCAGCGCCGCATCGAAATAAACGCAGTCTACAAAACAATGACCAGCGGCAGCAGGTGCTGCCGCTTAAAAAATAAAACGCTCACAGCCCAGGATAAATATCATGAACAAACTGATCACCGCTCTCATCGCTTCCACTATTATGTTGGGTAGCGCATTTGCACAGACACCAGCGAGCGCGACTGCAAGTACCCCAGCTAAACCTGCAAGCGCAATGGCAGCCGCCAGCGTAGCAAAACCTGCACCAGCAGCCAAAGCAGTAGCAGCTTCTGCCACAGCATCGACGCCAGCAGCAATAGAAGCCAAGCCTGAAACAGGCAAAGCGACCAAGCCCACTAAACATTCCAAAGCTGAAAAGCACGCGAAAAAAGACATGAAAGCGGACGATGCCAAGGCAGCACCAGCAGCATCAAAATAAACCGCTAAGCCCGCGCCCTTGTGATGAGGGGCGCACCTGAAAAGATCGACGCTCTATTCATCTGGATAGAGCGTCGATTTTTTTGTGTCTGTTGACAGGGGGGCTTTACAAGGTAAAGTACTTTACTAAAATCAAGACCAAGAATCTCACCACAGCTTGTAGGGTGCGTTGTAACGCACCGGGTTTTAAAATTTTCATGCAAATCATGAGCATAAATGGTACGCATGACACACTGCACATTTAATGCACACTATGTCTATGTGTGTATCACATGCGTACGATTACGCTGCGCTAATCGTACCTACGCGCTCAAATCAAGACCAAGAATCTCACCACAGAGACACAACCCGTAGGGTGCGTTGTAACGCATCGGTTTTCACGATCAACATGACACAATAAACATGTCATGCTGGCGAACGAATATCGTTTTTTTTGATTCGCTCATATAAAATCCATCAAATAATTTTGACGCCAAGGCGGTGCGTTATAACGCACCCTACTTTTCTGTAGGGTGCGCCGTGCGCACCAGTTTTTACCGCGATTCAAATCCGCAATGCACGGCAATACCAAGCCGCATGTCCATTTTGCATCTTGCGTATAATGTGCAGCCCAGGCTTATTCAAGGAATACGGCAATGAGAGCAACTCTTGGTACACCACATCAGCAAGACCCTTATCTGGATTATCCACAAGACGAGCAGGCTGCAGCGCTGCAGGCAAACCCGGCATTGCTGGCGCACTGGCTCAAGGGCTGGGCGCTGGCACGCGGCACTCCCTTGCCTGTCGCCGAACATGGTGGCTGGCGTGTCGATGTGGGTTTGCCTGAACAAAAAGCACGTTATGTCTTCCCTGGCATGCTACCTGACATTGCAGAACTGGCCCACACCATCAGCGAACCCTGGGTTTTCTTGAAAGCCTGCGGGTCGCCCGCCGCACTCCGGGCTATCTTGCCTGCGCACTGGATCATACAGCGCCCCGGTTACCTGATGACACTGGCTGGCCGCATGTCTGAAGCTGCAGCTTTGCCAGCAGGCTATGTACTTGATATCAAGCTCGCGCAGCCGATGTCTACGGTACAGGTATTGGCAGCCGATGGCGAAGTAGCAGCAACAGGCCGCATTGTCCTGGTGGATGGCTTGGCCATCTATGACAACATTGCCACCCAGGCCGCCCACCAGCGACGTGGCCTGGGGCGCGTGGTGATGACACAACTGGAAGCCATCGCCTTAGAACATGGCATAAAAGGGGGCGTGCTGGTGGCCACACCCGATGGGCGCGCCCTGTATGCCAGCCTGGGCTGGGAATTGCATGCGCTCTATAGCACCGCCGTCATCCCGCCAGTTGCATAGAGTGTAGTACTGTACACTATGATCAAGACCAAAAAGCTCACCACAGGGACACAGAGCCAAAGAGAGCCTTGGATTCATTCCAAATTGCACTGGCTTTTGTTGACAGCCCTGCGCCGAGAAAACTAGAAGATTTTCTGCATGAAGTCGATGTCGAATTGATCCACATGGCGCAGCTTGAAAAATGATGTTGACCAGTAGGGTGCATAATAACGCACCGCCCGTGCACATATAGATGAACAAGCAGATTGCCCGGCCTCGCAGGTACAATCCGCATTGATATGTTTGCAGTAAGCGATTTGTTGCATAATGCTCTCCTGTTCTAGCCGATTATTGCAACACGCTATTAGAGACTACTATGCGCAAACAAATCCGAAATGAGCTTATTTCTATCTCTCCCTTCGATACCATGGAACGTGAGGATATTTCTCGCTGCCTTGCATGGATAGACTCAGGGCTGGAATTGTGCCGCGTAGCAAAGCCAGCCACGCCGCCTATGCATCTTGTGTCCTATTTTGTCGTTGTGGATGATGATCATGTCCTGCTGGTCGATCATAAAAATGCACAGTTGTGGCTTCCGCCAGGCGGACATGTTGAACAAGGCGAACACCCGCGTGTTACAGTGGAACGTGAATTGGAAGAGGAACTCGGCTTTGTGGCATCACATCCGATACAGGCACCGTTATTCATGACCATAACAACGACCGTTGGACTGACTGCGGGACATACGGATGTTTCGCTGTGGTACGTAGTGCGTGCGAGCCGCCACCAAAGCATTCAATTTGATGAGGGCGAGTTTAGGGATGCACGTTGGTTTCAGTTCGACGAAGTACCACTTGAGCGCACAGACCCGCATATGAAGCGCTTTCTCGCCAAATTGACAAATATCGAGCATACCTATGCGCTGGCTTTGGGTAGTACATACCAAGGCAGCCCGCTAGCGACGATTTGTAAGTAGGGCGAGTTATAACGCACCGTGCTGACGACGAAAAATTTAAGACCTGAAAACTCACCACATAGGAGGAAAGCAGCACTTGCAAGAGCTGCCCGTTTCGCAGGCGCGCGGCATGCCGCCCTGCGCGGGCCGCACGAAACCCCTGCTATACCACAGAGTCACAGAGAAACGCATGAGGCTGGAGAGATGTTTCTACATGCCTTTATAGGTCAGCATGCGAATATTGCTACTCTGTGTTATTCGATGGTGTAGCTGGGAATTCGCATCCCTCAAAATCGGTGCGTTGTAACGCACCCTACAAATACGGTGTTTTACCCTTTCGCCAGATATGCAAAGCCATCTTGCCCGACATTAAAAAATACTTGCAATTCTGCCTACTTTAATTTGTAATCAGATAAAATCTGCGATTTCATCAGCGACAGCTGCCGGGTAATTGATCTGGCAGGTTTCCATTTCAAACTATTTGCCAAGGAAGAGTATGCGTCTGCGTCGTGCATTGCCCCTGATCGTGAGTCTGGCTGTTGCTGGTCCGGCCTTTGCCCAAACCGGTGTGTCTGCTGCAAGCGCTGCGCTTGCACCGGCTGTCGAAGCGCAATTGAAGTCCAGGTTGCAGGAAATCTTTAAGACCGCTTGCAGCAAGGATGAATTTTCTGGCGCCTACCTGGTTGCCAGGGGAGGGCAGATCATCAGTGAAGCGGCCTGTGGCGAGGCCAGCAAGCGCTATCATGTGGCGAACACCCTGGAGACCAGGTTCAATGTTGCTTCTATCGGTAAAATGTTTACGGCGGTTGCCATAGGCCAGCTGGCAGAAGCGGGGCGCTTGTCGTATGGGGATACAGTAGACAAGTATCTGGATGCAAGCTGGGTGCCACCTGAAGTGGCGCAGAAAATCACGATAGGCCAATTGCTGTCGCACACCTCTGGCCTCGGTAATATTTTTACTGACAAGTTTTTCAACAGCCCTTATATGCAGTTAACCGCACTGAGAAGTCTGGATGGCTACAAGGCTTTCACCCGTGAAGCCAGGCTGGAGTTTGCACCGGGCAGCAATTATTTGTACAGCAATTTAGGCATGCTTTTGCTGGGGGGCGTCATAGAAAAAGCCTCAGGGCAAAAGTACGATGACTATTTACGCCAGCATGTGTTCCAGGTTGCGGGTATGAGCAGCACTGACAATTATGTCAGGGATGAGAGTTTGGAGAATCTTGCCACGGGCTATATGGGGGCGGCCGCGAGCACGAAGGAAAACACTTTCTTCATGCCCTTGCGTGGCGAAGGGTATGGTGCAGGTTATTCCAGCGTCCATGATTTGCTGGGATTTTCGCAGGCACTGGAAGCCGGTAAATTATTGAAGCCAGAGACACGTCAATTATTTTGGCAAGACCAGACAGCTGGCCGTGCCGACAAAGGCAGCTATGGTTATGGCTTTGAATTGAGCAAAGGCGTCTTAGGCAAAGTTGTTGGCCACAGCGGGCAAATGCCCGGCGTTTACGGCAAGCTTGATATGTATCTCGATGCGGGTTATACCGTGGTCGTGCTGTCCAATTATGAACCTGGATATTTACCTTTGGCCGGGCGTATTGCTACCGTGCTGGAGAGTTTTCCGGGGAAAACTGGGCAGTAGCTGGTGTAGCCTAGCGTAGGTACGATTAGCGCAGCGTAATCGTACGCATGCGGACGATGGTAATGACTGCTGCCTCGCAAAATCGCGTTAACATCCTGGGGGTTTTTCATCTCCTTGCCCATGGCTGGCGATATGTCATGTCTGCGATCTGTACGATTACGCTGCGCTAATCGTACCTACGGGATGTTACGGAATGCACGTTGGATGACATGATCGTCATTCAATGACGGTGCGTTGTAACGCACCCTACCGGGGTGGCCGCTATCAAGACACGGCATTTTCCGCAACTTGCGTAGGTACGATTAGATTCTATGGTTCCCGTCAAGTTTTTATCGAGATGAGATCAGAATTAAAATCAACGCCGTTCTTGAACAGGCTAAAAGCAACTCGCAATATTTTACGTGCGATGATCATGAT
>NZ_JBMPOT010000037.1:0-15094 GCF_049340425.1 Undibacterium sp. JH2W
TATTGAAAGGCTAATAAAGGCAAAACCTTGGGTGCGCTGCGCGCACCCTTTGCATTCTCATATTTATATATGTCTGTGAGCAAGTATCGCGGCTTATCAACGAAAGACGCTGGAGCGCCAGCCCGGTGGGCTCCTGCCTGCGCAGGCGCGACGGGGTTGGGGGGGGTAATTAGATTGCTACTGTTTTGAGTTATTGAGTGCTCTATATTGTTGATGCTATATATAGAGCACTTTTATGAAGCCTGCCGCTGAAGCGTAACTTACTTGTTCTTAAATACAGCCGGACGCTTCTCCAGGAAGGCTTGCATACCTTCTTTCTGGTCTTCCGTACCAAAGCTGGCCTGGAACAGGCGGCGCTCATACTGTATACCTTCTGACAGCGTCGTTTCATACGCGCGGTTGACAGACTCTTTTGCCATCATGATGATGGGCAGGGACATGGAGGCTATAGTATTGGCCGCAGCAAAAGCTTCTTCCATCAGTTTGTCGAGAGGAACAATACGAGACACCAGGCCAGCGCGTTCTGCTTCGACCACATCCATCATGCGCGCAGTGAGGCACATGTCCATGGCTTTGGATTTGGAGATTGCGCGCGGCAGGCGCTGGGTACCACCCGCACCAGGCAAAGTGCCCAGCTTGATTTCTGGCTGGCCAAACTTGGCATTTTCTGCAGCGATGATGAAGTCACACATCATGGCGACTTCGCAACCACCGCCCAGAGCATAACCAGCAACGGCAGCGATGACTGGCTTGCGGATCTGGCGCATGGTTTCCCAGTTGCGGGTGATGTAGTCATCTTTATAGGCATCCATGAAGCTGTAGCCGACCATGGCGGCAATGTCGGCACCGGCGGCAAAGGCTTTTTCACTGCCTGTCAGGATGATGCAGTGGATGTTTTCATCCTTGTCGAAAGCTTTCAGTGCCAGACCCAGTTCATCCATGAGCTGATCGTTCAGCGCATTCATGGCCTTGGGGCGGTTCAGAGTGATCAAGCCAACTTTGTCGCGGGTTTCAGTCAAAATACATTCGTAAGTCATAGATGCTCCTGATGTTATTAAGTAGGGGTATGCAGCATGAATGCCGGTATGTGTATTGTAATGCGCCGGACCAGCGCCTGTAATGAGGTACACAAATAAGCAGGTACAATGTGCTTACATTATTTAGCGAGGTGGATGCGATGTGGTTATTAGCGCTGGAAGCAGGCGTAGCAATGTTCATGCTAATTTTTATTGTCTGGTGGACGATGTTTCATGGCCGCACGCCAGAAACACCACCAAAAGAAGATAAAAAACCTACAGAACACAGCAAGCAAAGTCAGGATGAAAATCCACAATAAGCCTGGGCCGTGCCAGTATCAATGCAGCGTACGCGGCAAAGACAGGACAAATTCAGGTATCTCTGCCTCAAAGCGATGGGCATCTTCTGCCACACAGAAATAAGTGCCCTTCATGCTGCCCTGTGGCGTTCTCAATGAACTGCCACTAGTGTATTCAAAGCTTTGCCCCGGAGCCAAAAAGGGTTGATGGCCGACTACACCCAGGCCTTTGACTTCTTCTACATGGTTGGTGCTGTCGGTAATAATCCAGTGGCGGGAAATCACTTGTGCCGCCACGGTGCCGGTATTCTTGATGGTGATAGTGTAGGCAAAAACGAAATTGTTTTGCTCAGGGTCGGACTGGTCTTTGAGGTATTGCGTCGCCACCGATACACTTATTTCATACGCTGCCATAATTTTCTTTCATGATGAACTATGTTCATTGTGCCAGACGAAGACAACAGCCGCTTGCCCTCACAAGGTAAAATAGCATATCTTTTTCAAGCACGATTCCATCATGACTACTTTCCGCATTGCTCCCAGTATATTGTCCGCCGATTTCGCCCGTCTGGGTGAAGAAGTCCGCAATGTTGTCGCCGCTGGCGCTGACATGATCCATTTTGATGTCATGGACAATCATTATGTGCCCAACCTGACCATAGGTCCCATGGTGTGCGAAGCGATACGCCCGCATGTGCAGGTGCCTATCGATGTGCATCTGATGGTCAAGCCTGTTGATCGCATCATCCCCGACTTTGCCAAGGCTGGCGCGAATATCATCACCTTCCATCCGGAAGCATCTGAACATATAGACCGCAGCCTGCAAACCATACGTGACCATGGTTGCAAGGCTGGTCTGGTATTCAACCCGGCGACACCGCTGCATGTGCTGGAAAATGTCATCGACAAAGTCGATATCGTTTTGATCATGTCGATCAACCCTGGTTTTGGTGGCCAGACCTTTATCCCGCATACACTGAAAAAAATCGCGCAAGCCCGCAAGATCATTGATGAATCTGGCCGCGACATCATGCTGGAAGTGGACGGCGGCGTCAAAATCGACAATATCGCCGAGATAGCCCGTGCTGGTGCCGACACCTTTGTTGCCGGTTCTGCCATTTTTGGCAAACCCGACTACAAAACCATCATTGATGCCATGCGCCTTGAGTTGTCCAAGGTTTAATCTACCTATTCATCTTCAGGCTTTTCGCCATTCCAGGCGGAAAGCCTATCTCTGATCGCCCCACCATGTTCAGTCACATCAAAGCCGCCATCATCGATCTTGACGGTACCATGATAGATACTGCACCAGACTTCCTGGTCGCCATCAACCGCATGCGCGAAGACTTTGCGCTGGCAGCTCTGACGCTGGATGTCATCAAGACCATGGTAGGCAAGGGTTCTGAAAATCTTATCCAGCAAGTCTTGTCCCTGGATTTTGATGCCACTGATGTAGCAGCCCGCTTTGATGACGCCCTGGCGGCTTACCAGCGTCATTATCTGGCTATCAATGGTGACCACAGCCAGCTTTACCCTGAGGTGCATGAAGGTTTGCAAGCCATGCACGATCTGGGTATGCGCCTGGTATGCGTCACCAACAAACCACTAGCCTTCGCCCTGCCCCTGATGCAAAAGAAAGAAATCAGTTCTTATTTTGAGCAAGTCTATGGTGGCGACAGCTTTGCAAAAAAGAAACCTGATCCCCTGCCCATGCAAGAAGCCTGCAAGGCTCTGGGCTTGCCACCATCACAAGTGTTGGCTATAGGCGATTCCAGCAATGATGCGATTGCCGCCCGCGCAGCAGGCTGCCCGGTCTTGACAGTGCCGTATGGATACAACCACGGCGAAGCTGTACAAAATATTCAAAGTGATGGTATAGTCAGAACTCTGTTGATGGCAGCACAACTGCTTGCAACTGAAAAACCCCTTTGACTTTCAAATCATTCCCATAACGAATGTTCTCCGATAACAAACGTTCCATGATCACTCCAGGCACTTTTGAGGCCTGGCTATGGCGACGCTGGCAATTCTGTTAATACACGAATGCCGCGAGCGACTGTGCACACCCTCAGCACATTCTCTTGCTTGTTATATCAATTTGTCTTATCCGTCCATATTCTGGCTTTAAGCCTGTTTGTCTGCTTTGCGTACATTGCGCAGGCAAGCTTGCAAGTGCTGGCTGACGGCTGAAAGAAAACCATGACCGAACTCGAATTCAAATCGTTGGCCGCGCAAGGCTACAACCGTATCCCCATGATTGCGGAAGCCTTCGCCGATCTGGAAACCCCGCTCACCCTGTATCTGAAACTCGCGCAAACCCAGAACGCAGGCAAGAATACTTTCCTGCTTGAATCTGTCATGGGTGGCGAGCGTTTTGGCCGCTACTCCTTCATAGGCTTGCCTGCCAATACCCTGGTGCGCAGCTTTGGGGACAAAGTCGAAGTCCTGAAAAATGGCCAGGTCATAGAGAGCCGCGAGATGAACCCGCTGGATTTCATCGCTGAATTCCAGGCACGTTTCAAGGTTGCTTTGCGCCCTGGTCTGCCACGCTTCTGTGGCGGCCTGGCTGGCTACTTTGGCTATGACGCCGTGCGCCATGTAGAAAAGCGACTGGCTGGCAAGGCACCAAAAGATGATCTGGGCTTGCCAGAGATACAGTTATTGCTGACCGAAGAACTGGCGGTCATTGACAATGTATCCGGCAAACTCTATCTCATCGTGTATGCCGACCCGACCCAGCCAGAAGCCTGGTCCAAAGCCCGCCAGCGCCTGAAAGACTTGCGCGCGATGCTGCGCCGTAGCGTTGATGCCCCTGTCACATCGGCGTCTGTCCGTACAGAATCGATACGCGACTTCGCCAAGGAAGATTATCTGAAGGCGGTAGAAAAAGCCAAGGAATACATCATGGCAGGTGATCTCATGCAGGTGCAGGTGGGCCAGCGCATCAAGAAACCTTATGTCGATTCACCGCTGTCACTGTACCGCGCCCTGCGTTCGCTGAATCCTTCGCCGTATATGTATTTCTATAATTTTGGTGATATGCAAATCATCGGTGCTTCACCAGAAATTCTGGTGCGTAATGAAAGCTTGAATGATGGCAGCAAGAAAGTCACCATACGTCCACTGGCTGGCACCCGCCCACGCGGCACCACACCAGAACGCGATGCAGAGCTTGCGAAAGAATTGCTGGCAGACCCGAAAGAAATCGCCGAACACGTGATGCTGATAGACCTGGCCCGCAATGACATAGGCCGCATCGCCCAGACTGGCAGCGTCAAGGTCACTGACCAGATGGTCATAGAAAAATATTCGCACGTGCAACACATAGTCTCGAATGTAGAAGGTGTCTTGCAAGCCAATTTGTCCAATCTTGATGTATTGAAAGCCACCTTCCCGGCTGGCACATTGTCTGGCGCACCCAAGGTCAGGGCAATGGAACTCATTGATGAACTGGAACCTGTCAAACGCGGCATCTATGGTGGTGCCTGCGGTTACCTGTCCTTCGGTGGTGAGATGGACCTGGCGATTGCGATACGCACCGGCGTCTTGAAAGACGGCATGCTGTATGTGCAGGCAGCAGCCGGTGTGGTGGCTGATTCAGTGCCAGAAATGGAATGGCAGGAAACCGAAAACAAGGCACGCGCAGTATTGCGCGCAGCAGAACAAGTGCAAGATGGCCTGGACGGAGAAATTTAAATGTTACTAATGATAGACAACTACGATTCCTTCACCTACAACCTGGTGCAATATTTTGCTGAACTGGGTGAGGATGTGCGTACCTACCGTAATGATGAAATTACGCTAGAAGAAATTGAGGCTTTGAAGCCTGATCATATCTGTATTTCACCCGGCCCCTGCACACCGGCAGAAGCAGGTGTTTCCATCGCCGTCATAGGACGCTTTGCTGGCAAAACGCCTATTCTCGGTGTCTGCCTTGGTCACCAGGCCATAGGCGCAGCATTTGGTGGCAAGGTCATTCGTGCCAAGCAAGTCATGCATGGCAAGACTTCTGCAATTGCCCATACTGGCGTTGGCGTCTTCAGGAATTTGCCCAGCCCTTATACGATTACCCGTTACCACTCGCTGGCGATAGAACGCGCCAGCCTGCCGGATTGCCTGGAAGTGACTGCATGGACAGATGACGGCGAAATCATGGGCGTGCGCCATAAGGAATTTAATCTCGAAGGCGTGCAATTCCACCCCGAATCCATCTTGTCCGAGCATGGCCACGCCCTGCTGAAAAACTTTTTGACTGGAACAGCATCATGACCATATCTCAACAAGAAGCACTGACACGCCTGATCGAACACCGTGAAATTTTTCACGATGAAATGCTGTTCCTGTTCCGCAAACTGATGGGTGGCGAAATGTCGCCAGTCATGATCACTGCACTGACCATGGGCCTGCGCGTCAAGAAAGAAAGCATAGGCGAAATCACCGCAGCCGCCCAGGTTATGCGTGAATTCTCGACCAAGGTGCCACTGGCAAATACGGACAACATGATTGACATCGTCGGTACTGGTGGTGATGGCGCGCATACCTTCAATATATCTACTGCATCGATGTTTGTCACGGCTGCTGCTGGTGCGCGGGTTGCCAAGCATGGTGGTCGCAGTGTGTCTTCTTCTTCCGGCAGTGCTGATGTGCTGGAATCTTTGGGCGCGAATATCAATCTCAAGCCTGAGCAGATCGCACAGTCGATAGCACAAACCGGCATAGGCTTCATGTTTGCACCGAATCACCATGCGGCGATGAAGCATGCTGCACCAGTGCGCCGTGAACTGGGTGTGCGTACTATCTTCAATATCCTGGGGCCATTGACCAATCCGGCAGGTGCGCCGAATATTTTGATGGGCGTATTCCACCCTGATCTGGTTGGGATACAGGTACGCGTCTTGCAGCGTCTTGGTGCGCAACACGCGCTGGTAGTATGGGGGCGCGACAATATGGATGAAGTATCACTGGGCGCACCAACCATGGTGGGTGAGCTGGTGAATGGTGAAATCCGCGAATACGATATCCACCCGGAAGACTTTGGTTTGCAGATGGTATCCAACCGTAACTTGCGTGTAAATGGTGCGGATGAATCGAAGGCCAAGATAATCGAAGTGATGAACAATGTCGAAGGTGCAGCGACTGATATCGTCGCACTGAATGCAGGTGCAGCCCTGTATGGTGCGGGCATTGCCACGTCGATAGCCGATGGCGTCAAACTCGCACAAGCAGCGATTGCATCTGGTGCAGCCAGGGCCAAGCTGGAACAGTTCATAGCAGTCACCCAGCAATTAGGAAAGTAAGACCATGTCAGACATTTTAAATAAAATCCTGGCGGTCAAAGCCGATGAAGTGGCGGCAGCAAAGAAATACCAATCCTTTGCCAGCCTGCGCGCTGAAGTGGAGAGCAACAAAGAAGCGCAAGCAGACCTGCGTAATTTTGAAGGCAGCTTGCGTGACAAGATTGCAGCAGGCAAGGCAGCGGTCATTGCGGAGATTAAAAAAGCTTCGCCTTCCAAAGGAGTGTTGCGTCCCGACTTTCACCCAGCAGAGATTGCGAAAAGCTATGCAGAACATGGTGCGGCCTGTTTGTCGGTGTTGACCGATGTGCAGTTCTTCCAGGGTGCACCTGAATACCTGCAACAGGCGCGTGCGGCATGCACTCTGCCAGCATTGCGCAAGGACTTCATGATAGATCCTTACCAGATCTACCAGGCCAGACATTGGGGAGCAGATTGCATCCTGCTCATCGTCTCTGCCCTTGATCACGGCCTGATGGCCGACCTGGAAGCCTGCGCACATGAACTCGGCATGGGTGTGCTGGTTGAGGTACATGATGCGCAAGAGCTGGAAGCCGCACTGAAACTCAAGACCGCCATGCTGGGCATCAACAACCGTAACCTGCGTACTTTTGAAGTGTCACTGGATACGACAATAGGCTTACTACCAAGGATTACGCCAGACAAACTGGTGATTACCGAATCCGGCATCATGTCAGCCACCGACGTCAGCCGCATGCAGGAAGCGAATGTGCATGGCTTTTTGGTGGGCGAGGCTTTTATGCGGGCTGAAAACCCTGGTGTGGAACTGGCGAAGGTGTTTGGGTAGTTTGTTGACTATTTCATCTACCCAAAGGGAAATGTCCAGGTTTCACAAAAATAAAAATGCCGCACAAGCTCTGGCTGTGCGGCATTTTTTTGGAACTACAAGCTTACTTCTTGACTGGCTTCTGAAAGCTTGGTCTTACCAAACTAGCTGTCTTGCCTGACGCCTGCACTGCCAGTGTCACAGCCGGTACATCATCCGCCTGCAATTTTGCCTGCACCGTCAGCAACTCATCGCGACGGAAGGCATGGATTTGCACAGTCTCGCCGATGCGATAACGCCCCAGTGCCGCACCCAGACTATCTGCTGCATCAGCCGCCGTTACGCGCAAACCATTGATGGCGACGATGACGTCATTGGCTGACAAACCAGCCAGATGTGCGGCGCGGCCTTCATGTGCGTTGGCGATCTTGCAGTCATTGCCTTCACGCACTACACGTACACCGAGGCTGGCTTTTTTGCTTGCACTGCCACCACCTAACTGTACCGCAAAGTCAGCATACAGTGTGGCCAGCGCTACATCCTCAGTTCCGCGTACATGCTTGTCAGCGAAGCGGCGGACATTCACGCCAGTGACTTGTTCGACCAGACTTTCAAACTCAGTCTCACCCAGGCCTTGCTGCTTGCCCGACAGGCTGCGCTCATAAAAGTCGCGGCCAAATTTTTGCCACAGTGCGCGCATGACGTCATCGAGAGACTTTTTACCCGCAGTTTCTGCACGTATCGTCAAATCCAGACCCAGTGCCACCAGAGAACCCTTGGTGTAATAGCTGACTATCGCATTCGGTGAATTTTCATCCTGGCGATAGTATTTGGTCCAGGCATCAAAGCTGGATTCAGCCACACTTTGCTTCTGGCGACCGCTACCGCGTGTCACCATATTGATGGTCTTGGCCAGTAATTTAAAATAAGCTGGTTCATCAATCAAGCCTGCGCGCACCAGCATCAGGTCATCATAATAACTGGTGAAGCCTTCAAATACCCACAGCAGGCTGGTGTAGTTTTCCTGACGCAAGTCATAGCTGGCAAAGGCAGCTGGTTTAATGCGTTTGACATTCCAGGTGTGAAAATATTCATGGCTGCACAAGCCCAGGAAGCCGCGGTAGCCATCGCTCATTTCTGCATGGTGCTTGACTGGCAAATCAGTGCGATTGCATATCAATGCGGTAGAAGCGCGATGCTCGAGGCCGCCATAACCTTCACCCACCACCATGGTCATGAAGACATAGCGGTCCATCGGTGCTTTCTTGGTACGCGGCTCAAAGAAGGCGATTTGCGTTTCGCAGATTTTTTGCACATCAGCGATGATGCGCTCCATATCCATGTTCGGTACTTTGCCAGTTACGACAAAATCGTGGGAGATGCCATGCGCATCAAAAGTTGCCAGCGCAAAATCACCCATCTCTACCGGGTGATCAATGAGCTCATCGTAATTAGCGGCTATATAAGTACCAAAGCCATAGCGTTTGGCTTTCAATTCAGGCAAGGACGTGGCGACACGCCAGGTTTTGCAGGCGACATCATCTGCACGTTGAATGTCAACGACATGCGGATTCATCTCTTGCCCATGCACACTCAAGAACACACTGCTCCCATTGAAGAAGCCATGGCTTTGATCAAGGTGGGCAGCACGTACCGACAAATCCCAGGCATAGACTTCATAGCTGATACGCAAAGCACCCTTGCAAGGCGCAGCTTGCCAGGTGTGCTTGTCGAGCTTTTTCAGCGCGACTTTTTTGCCTTCGCAACTGGCTTTGATCTGCACGATATTACGGGCAAATTCACGTACCATATAACTACCGGGTATCCAGGCAGGCAAGCTGACAACTTGCCCCTCTGCATCCGGTGTAGCAATGTCCAGCGTGACTTGATACATATGGCCAGCCAGATCTTTGGGGACGATGGTATATGCAAGTGCATGAGCAGACGTAGTTGTCATTTGTCTCTTTGTTGTTGTCGTTTTTTTCATTCTGAACGATCTTTCTGTTTCTTTAATGATGAGTCTGCTGATGGAAGAATTTGAATTAAGGCCGGGCTTGATCAGCTCGTATAATCAGCTCGTGTAGTTACGTACATTGGCTGCAACGAAAGTCAACAACTGCGCCCCCACAACGACACGTGTCAGTTGCAAACGCATATTGATAAACCATGCTGGTACACCATAACTTTGATATAGACGCTTATCGATTTTGTAGGTCACAATGAAAGCCGCAACTTGTACGATAAAGCCTAACAGCATATGGTTCAAAAACAGCCAGGCAATGATAATGGGAACCACGCCCCAGATCAGGACTTTTTTGTTTTCATTCTCATGCCCGCCACCTGCCATGAGAGCCACGCCCCAATGCAGGCCACCGAGAAAAGACAAAATCACGATGCCATAATGCAGCTGTGCCTTGATCAAGGCGCCCAACCAGTCTGGATGCACGACCCAGCAAGCCAGCGTCAAAAAGATAAATGGCGCGAGGCCAGCAAAACCAAGTCTTATCGCCAGTTTTTGATTGAGATTATTCATAAATAGAGGCTGTAAAGCTAGCGCCCAAACTTAATTCAGGTGGAAGAAAACCGCTATTCTATGGTTATTTTAGTTGTATAGATATATCTTGCGGCTATTTAGCGCTAACAAAACATGAGGGGAAAGTAAAAAATTGTGCCTAATTCATGAACATTTTTATCATCATCGGATAAAAATATCTTATTTTCATGATTTCCTTTGCAAGATCGACGATCTTGCAAATTCAGGAAGCGAGCTTGCTCATCCGTGCATGATGAGCCACTAACTCATCCTGAGTGTCTAAATCCTGATGTATACCCGCATCATCCACCACGATTTGCGTCACCAACTCAGTTTGCAAAAGCCTGCGAGCGCCGACATCGCCTTCCAGATTCAGCAATTGCGGTAAGTAACTGCGCGCAAACCCGACCGGATTGCCACGCCTGCCCTGATAGACGGGAACGACTATCCCTGCACCTGCCTGCAAGGCTTGTACCAGTAATAGTATCGTTGAAGTTTTTACTGCAGGCATATCGGCTAGGGCGATAATCCAGCCAGCACTGTCGCTGGTGGCTAGCAAGCCATGCTTGAGAGAATGGGCCATGCCCATATCAGCGTCAGAGCAAGCCAGACACGCGACACCCAATGCCTGCAATTGCTCAGTCAGTACAGTGTGCCCAGGCCTGACTATCGCTACCACATCGGCCACCACATCCGCCGCCTCATCCGACATGGCAGCCAGCATATTACTGGCACTTTGCTGGGCGACGGAGCAGCCATTTCCCAGTTGCTGCAAGAGCTTGTCTTGCTGGCCACTGGTATCGAACCGGCGTCCCCGCCCCGCGGCCAGTAAAATACCTGTCCAGCGTAGTGGGGATGTCATTATTTAAAAACCTTAATTCGCTTTAGTGTTGCTGGCTGCGGCAGCAATTTTACTTTCCAGGGTTTTCATATCGAGCATGCCTGGCGCACGGCTGCCATCGCTAAAGAAAACAGATGGCGTACCTGTCACGCGCAACTTCTGACCCAGGGCAAAGATTTTGTCATTTGGGGTATTGCAATTAGCCGGTGCTTCTGGCGCTACTTTGCCATTCAACATCCATTCATCCCAAGCCTTGTTGCGGTCAGCTGAGCACCAGATATTTTTGGATTTGGTCTTGGAGTCTTCGGCCAGGATGTTATACATGAAGGTATAAACAGTAATGTTATCCATACTCGTCAAAGTCTTGCGGAATTTTTTGCAGAAGCCACAATTCGGATCTTCAAATACCGCAATCACACGCTTGCCATCCCCCTTGACCATCTTCAAGGCAGAATCCAGCGGCAAATCAGAGAACTTCACCTTGCTCAAATCATCTATCCTGGCCTTGGTGTAATTCGTGCCACTTTTTGCATCAATGATTTCACCCGTAAACAGGTATTGCGCTTTTTCATCGGTGTACATGACATCCGAACCTACCCGCACTTCATACAAGCCGGAATAAGGTGTCTTGGTCACAGAATCTATCTTTACGCCTTCACGAAAGGTGGGTTGCACCAGTTTGCGCACAGCCGCCTCTTGCGGCGTTTCAGCCATTGCAGCAGTACTCACTATGCTGCCACCCAAAGCCAGCGCCATGACCAACAGGCCTTGTATCATTTTATTCATTATTCATTCTCTTTCATCTATAGGCCCAGGCACCAGCGCCACGACCAACGTATAGCCATTAGTCGCATCCATGACCATGATCTTACATGCACATCGCAGGCCGGGTACTATTTCCCCATGGCGTGAGCGATTAATTTGTTCTTTATGACTGGCAAGCGGTCCAGCAAGTTCAATCCCAGGTCACGTATTGTACGCAAAGGTGTCAAATCAGAGGCGAACAAACGTGCCAGACCATCTGTAGTCGCCAGCATCAGCATGACTTCCTCCTTGCGCGCACGCTGGTAACGGCCCAGCAAACGGGCATCACCACAATCGCGGTGCGCCTCTTTTTCTTTCATTACTTTCAGCAAGTCGACCACGTCAGCAAAACCCAGGTTCATACCGTGACCCGCCAGCGGATGCACAGCATGCGCCGCATCCCCCACCAGCGCCACTCTTGGCGCGATCATGCTATGCGGGCGTATCAGTCGTAGCGGGAAAGCCTTGATCGCCTCCGGCAGCACTGGCTGCAACTCACCCAGCACCTCACCACAGTAGGGCATCAAGCGCTCCACCAATGCCGACAAAGGTTCGCGCAATAAAGTCTCGGCCTGCGCATCCGGTGCTGACCATACCAGTGATACACGATTGCCTGGCAAAGGCAGCAAGGCAATAATGCCCTGCTCTTGCACAAACCATTGATGGGCAACACCACGATGCGGTTTGGCGCATTCAAAATTGCTCACCACACCCTGCTGATGATACGAACGGTAATCCAGACCTATATCGCAAGCACCACGCACCCACGACTGCGCACCATCAGCACCAATGACCAGAGACGCGCATATGCTGCAGCCATCATCCAGCACCACTTGCGCAGCATCTGGCTGCACCAGCAAAGCTTGCGCCCGCCCCTGCACCAGCGTCAGATTTTGCGCAAAGCGCAAAGCCGTATCCAGCGCTTGATTGAGGTTCTTGTCTTCCACTATCCAGGCCAGCTCATTCACATGTGCGCCATAAGCATCAAAGCCCAGCTTACCTGCATCGACACCGCCACCACCCTGCACCTGCATGGCTGACACCGGCGCCACCCGCGCCTGGTCGAGTGCATCCCAAACCTTCAGCGAAGACAACAAGTCATGCGCCACATGATTCAGCGCATACACCCGCACATCCCAGTCAGCCGAAAGCGCATTTGTCGCCACTGCAGGCGCACCAGAGCCTGGCGCACATAACAAAGTAACACGCAAACCCGCCTGGGCAAAACCCAAAGCCGCCGCCTTGCCCACCGCCCCATTACCGACGATGCAAATATCACAATCCCGCGCCTGAGCAGACATCAGTCCCCCGTCAAAAACCAGATAATGCCCCATTATACGGGAAGCCCAACCACCTGCCTGATGCGCCAGATCAAAGCCCCGCCATAGAGGGAAGCGAAGCTTTTTTCAGAAAAAGCTTGCAAACAGCCTCCAACATGTCTATAATTCTTGGTCTTGGCCTGGTAGCTCAGTCGGTAGAGCAGAGGATTGAAAATCCTTGTGTCGGTGGTTCGATTCCGCCCCGGGCCACCAAGAATAAGTAGTAAAATCAAACGGTTACATGTTTTCGCATGTAACCGTTTTTGTTTTATCTTTTACTTTCGCGTTCTATGTAACCGCTGTGTAACCCAATCCCATCAACGCTAACCCGCTCAAATCAATCTTGTATGTGTAAGGCGGCGCGAAACTTTGTACATGTTTGCATATAACTTTGAATTTACAAAAAAAACAAAAAGGCTCAAGTAATTGAGCCTTTTGCTTTTTATTGCGACGAAACATGACTAATCTTTCCCACTATTCCGTCTTCTCCAGTGGAGATGCAGTGCATGAGTAAAGCGCCACCCACATCCGGCGCTTCCATCTTAGTAATCTCAAAGTGAACCCGTGAAAGTATCTCGCCGTTCGTATCCAAACTTATAAATTCAATATAGCCTGGGGCTTTGGTATTCTTGGGGTCAAAAGCACCGCTTACAACCATTCCGTCCCTGGCATTTCCTTCAAATGCAAATCCAGTATATTTAACTAGGGCGTCGTAGTCTGTTCCTTGGTGAAAAAATTGAATCTTGTAGTATGGATTCACGAACATCTCCTTTGTTATTAAAGTCAATTTGCCATCACATCTTCTTCTGCGAATTTGAGTGCCACTTCTTGCACGATTGGAAGGTTATGCCAACCAATGTCAATTGGGCCAATATCGTATACGTTCCAGACTTTCATATTCTTCACCAAATGTTATGTTATATAAATATCAAAGACCACATTTAGTGGTCTTTTTCTATTGTACTTATCGAAGAAATATCGCAAGTTTTCTACAGTGATTTTTATCTCGGCCATGGCTTGGGAGGCACAACATGGCCTTTCTTTCCACCATCATTTGGTCCTGGTTGCGGGGGACGTGGGGTCGGAATTGGATTGGGATTCGGTTTATTAGTTGCCATTTGAACTATCCTTTAGGAAGAAAAAGTGTCTCTTTCGGAATTTCGTTTAAGACTTCATCATAAAATTTATCTATGAGTTTTTTATCTTGCTTGATCTCGGGAGGGTTTGTTACTAAATCCTTTTTCTTTTTTTGAGCATTGTCAAACATCTTTCGTACAATGCTAGAACAACCTTGGTCTTTCTTTATTTGGACAACTATTTCGTAAAGTTCATAATCCAGCGCCCGATAACCCGATAATGTCTGCTCATAAAATTTTATTTTCTGAGTTAACCTAATGAAGGGTTTCAGGAAAGCAGCAATAACGGAAAAAGCAGAAATACATTTCCAAAAAATTTTCCCTTCTGGCGTTTCGAAAAACCATAACCCTGAAATTGCTGAACCGCTTACCGTTATAGCAATCAAAATCTCAAACCAAAAATTATAATTTTCATAACTATGTAGTCTGGCACTGTAGTACTTCACATTTAAGCGTACTGTTCGATAGTTATCGTAAATTTCCCAAAGGAAATCTTCATTTTTCATATCATTCCATTTTTGTTAGCGAATTGCTTCTGAATCACCTTCTTCGAGTCGAAATCATCTCGTTCGATAACAGTATAACTAATAAGAAACTCACGACGGAAATTTGCATAAACACAATTATCTAACTTGAATTCTACCTTTGATCGTTGCATTTGTGTACATAAGTCCATGTTTAAGTGGACTTATGTCAGTAGGAATTTAATTCAGTTTAGATAGCTGTTATCAGTTTGCTTGCAATCCACTCCGAGATTTGCGGGACAACGGCGTTTCCGGCAGCATGAGTTTCCGCAAAGTTGGCCTCATCCAGTCCCCGGCAAATCCCATTATTTTCAACCTCTCCGATCCGCTCAGCCATCTTATGCCTGTGTCCTCCGGCAAAGATGAGGCCCGAACCACTGATATTGATTTGTGAGGTTGCGCTTCCTGATAGAAGGGTAAACCCATCTGGCATGCTTATCATGCCGCAACAGGTGCCACCACGCCGTGCAACGCGTATCGATGGCTGCATCGCTTACACATGCAGGCAAGTGCCTACCGCAGCTTACCGCACCGACCACCA
>NZ_JBMPOT010000038.1:0-14982 GCF_049340425.1 Undibacterium sp. JH2W
TATCATGATCATCGCACGTAAAATATTGCGAGTTGCTTTTAGCCTGTTCAAGAACGGCGTTGATTTTAATTCTGATCTCATCTCGATAAAAACTTGACGGGAACCATAGAATCTAATCGTACCTACGAGAGCTGACGTGGTGCGTTGTAACGCACCCTACAAAATGATCCACTACCTGCATCATCCACAACTCACTCCGCACTACCCGCACTACGAAATCGCAAGCTTAGCACTAGCGGCACCGCAATCGCGTATACCACCACCACTGTGAGCCAGATTGCGCCCGGCCATTGTGATCGCAGGAGGAAGTAAAGCGTAGAGAATGTCAGCGGGCCGATGATGGAGGCCAGGCTGACGGCGGATGCCAGCACGCCCTGGAATTGCCCTTGTCTGCTCTCATCGACCATGCGGCTTGCGAGCGACTGCAAGGCGGGGATGCCGACGCCGCCCATGACAAAGATAGGCATGACGGCAAACACCATCCAGCCCTGTGTGGCAAAAGCCATGACGACCAAAGCTATGCAGGTGCCCGCCAGGCCGGTCAGTATGGTGCCGCGCTCGCCCAGTAATTTGACGGCGGGGCCAGGCAAAAAGGCTTGCGCCAATGCCTGGCACAGGCCATAGGTGCCGAGTGAGAGGCCTATCCACAAGCCATTCCAGCGAAACACGTCATTGCCCCAGAGTGCCCAGCAAGTGCCATACACTTCGCCCGTCATGCTGAGGACGAAGAAGATGATGGTGACGGGGATCAGCTTCTTCATGGCGAATATCCAGCGCATGGGCAGCAGCGGGTTAAGCGCCGCCAGGTCCAGCTTCTCGCGGCTGGGTGTGCGTGACTCTGGCAAGACGAAGTATGCCATCAGCAGATTGGCCGCATTCAAGATCGCTGCGGCGATGAAAGGCAGGCGCAGCCAGTAGTCACCCAGCACGCCACCGAGGATGGGGCCGATGATGAAGCCAGCACCAAACACGGCATTGAACAAGCCAAAGC
The DNA here is from genome assembly GCF_049340425.1 of Undibacterium sp. JH2W. Taxonomy (NCBI): domain Bacteria; kingdom Pseudomonadati; phylum Pseudomonadota; class Betaproteobacteria; order Burkholderiales; family Oxalobacteraceae; genus Undibacterium; species Undibacterium sp. JH2W. The sequence continues at coordinate 992 of NZ_JBMPOT010000038.1, forward strand.
GACGTGCCCGCTGCTGTTCTGGCGAAATGTCGGTGATATAGGCCATGGCCACTGACATATTGGCGCTGGTCAGCCCGGCAATGGCGCGGCCCAGCATTAACATCCAGAGTTGTGGCGCAAAGGCCATCACCAGGTAATTGATGGCCGCGCCGGCCAGCGAGATCAGCAGCACCGGGCGGCGGCCCAGCCTGTCACTCAAAGCACCCAGCACGGGTGCGAAGATGAATTGCATGATCGCATACAGCGCGGTCATGATGCCTATATAGGGTGCGACATTGTCGCCATGTATCACCTCTGCCAGCAGGCGCGGCAGGATGGGGAAGATCAGGCCTATGCCGACCGCATCGAGGCCGATGGCGGCGAAGATGACGCCCAGGGCGCTGCTCCCGCCCGCCTGGCTATGCGACTTGTCTGTACTTGTTAATGTAGTCATAAAATCAGTCTTTCTTAATATATACTCAATACAAACATATACTGAGTACACTTAATATATGCTATGATTCCTTCCATGTCAAATCCCACCGATCTCCGCACCCGCAAACGCCTGGCCATGCGCCAGGGCATCTCTGACGCTGCCACCCGGCTATTCCAGGAGCGCGGCTTTGATCATGTGACGGTGGATGAGATAGCAGCCGCGGCTGACGTGGGGCGCATGACGGTGTTCAATCACTTCCCCCGCAAAGAAGACATGTTCTTTGACCGCGATGAAGAGGCTCGCGAGATGCTGCGTGCAAGCCTGCGCCAGCGCGATCCAGCCATTTCCCCGATCGAAACCTTGCGCCTGCTGGCACACCAACTGGTAGCGGAAGAAAGCCCCTATGTCAGGTTTGCCTCTGCAGCCAGGGGCTATATCTCGCCAGGCAGCCAGGGTTTCATAGAAACCATAGAAGGCAGCGCCAGCCTGAAGGCGCGTGCCAGGGCCATACGTGATGAGATCACGCAAGTCGTGGCAGAAGCCATGGCCGCATCCGTCAGGCGCGAAGCTGGCGACACCGATGCCGCACTTGCGGCTGGCCTGCTATTAGCGACATGGACAGTAGCGCTGATCCAGGCTCACCAGTGCTTCAGGCAAAAGCAGGATGTCGCAGAAGCGAAGGCGGTGTTTCTGGCGATAGTGGATAAGGGCAGCGTCGGGATCAAGGCGGCGATGGCGGGGACTGCTTATGCCTGAGTTCAAGCGCATGAATGATGGAATCTCATTTTGCTGCGGCATCGTGATGTAGCCTGCCTCTTACCCCTGGAAACTACTCGCTATTGCTGACAACGGCATTTGCACAGATGGATCCCAGCCTGCGCTGGGATGACCTGAATGTGTATTGCGATGCTTTAAACTTCATTGCTTCGATACGGTTATAAGGGCGATATTTTCATTCTAAAACCGTATCCTGTAGGGTGCGTTATAACGCACCACCCGGATGCTCGCTGACAGATATCCTCTCTTTTACAAACCCTCTGTCATACTCGTATTTGCATGCCCGGCATGCAAAATTTCTTCATTTTCCCCAGGTCATATGCGGTGCGTTATAACGCGCCCTACACGACGTGCCAGGTTTATCCTGCGAGGGATAATGCTTACGCTGCATTTGCGTCCATGAACCATCACCACACACTACAAATACGGCGAAATATTTTTCATCGTGCGGGCGACATACTCTTCTTTTTCCCCCACTGGGGCCACGTAGTCTATGGCACTGATTGCGGCCTCTGTGCCCGCCAGGCGGGCGATGACCCAGGCGGCCAGGTATTGTGATGCCAGGCAGCCGCCAGCCGTGGCGAGATTGCCCTTGGCGAAGAAAGCTTGATTAAGGACATCGACGCCTGCCGCCACAACCCAGGGCTTGGTCGTTACATCCGTACAGGCTGGCACGCCATGCAGCAAACCCAGCTTTGCCAGGATCAAAGCGCCTGAGCATTGGGCCGCTAATAATTGGCGCGCCGGATCAAACTGCAATTGCGCCATCAGTTCAGCATCTTCCACGACCTCTCGCGTGCGCGAGCCACTGCCAACGATGACGGCATCAGCCGTGCAGGCTTCTTGCAATGAAATCTGTGCCTCCATGAGTAAGCCATTCATGGAACGTACTTGCGCAGTCGGGCTGGCAATGGAAACGCGCCAGCCTGGTGTCTTGATGCGATTCAGGATGCCGAGTGCGATCAGTGAATCAAGTTCATTGAAGCCTTCAAAACTGACTATGGCGATATGCATGTTTGCGTCTTTCCATGTGAGGACTCAGGTAGCTTTTTTACTTCTTATGCGTGGCTACACTTTAACACGGCAGATAGCTGCGATGAAGGCCGGGCAGCTTGCGCCATGTGCAGCGTACCGATTAAAAATTTTTCAAGGTAGGCTGCAATGCACGCAAAGGGATGATCTGACTTAAGCCGGCATATTGCAGCATTTTTTTACCGGCATTTATCGATTTTTCATTTCAACATATCATGTCTCAACCACGGCATTTCATTGAGTATGGTGATTTTAACTTCTTCGGTTTTAGCATCGACTTCCACTATGCACAAAGGCTTTGTATCCCAATGATTATCAATGGGTATCCCATTGATGCACATCTCTTCTTCTGATTGGGCAGGTGGCAAAAGACTGACTTTAAGGGTCACACTGTTTCTTGGTTTTCCTGGGGTGAGAATGACACCAGAGGTGATACGTTCTGCCTCATCTACTGGGATCTGAGTTTCGCCAAGCAGGCGTATGAAATGCGCCCAGGCTAGCTCTTCCAATTCTTGCCAGCGACGTTTTCTCTCACTATGTGGATTCATGATTTGCTCCCCTTTTCTTTCCGCCATTCTTTCTGGCAATCAGCATAATTTGCAAACTCATAACTGACGCCGACTTCGCCGCGGTTGATGGCGTGGGCCTGGGCGAAGACGATGATGTTGAGGATGTTGTCGGGCAGTTCGCGCTCGGTCTTGCCGTTGGCCCACAGATAGCCATAACTGACCGAGCCTTCCTTGAGACCAACCATCCAGAATTGCGGGCGACGGCTGTAGATGTCGGTTTTGACTTTGTCTTTCTTAAGGCTGGGTTTGCCGTATTGCTGTTCCAGCGCCTGCGCGATGCGGTCGGCGGCGGCTTTGATTTGCTCACCTGTGCCGCTGACGGCGGTGATGCTCCTGGATGCACCAAGCTTGCAGATACCGCTGATGGGGGCTGTGACGGCGTAGTAATCACTGAAATCTTCTGCAGGTTGGGGAGGCAGGCCTTCAAACAGGTGTTTGGCTTTGCTGGATTTGACGAAACCAAGCTTGCTGACTAGCTCGGTTTCGCTGATCGCCATGGCGAGGCCGAAGGGGCCGGTGTTGGTGGATACAGGCGCTGCATCTGACATGACTTCTGCAGCAGTGCTGGTTTCTATCGTGGATGCAAGCACGCTTGCGGATTGCACTGCTACCGTACCGGCAGTAGCGTCGGCAGTCTTTTTGCAAGCGACGAGACTGACGGTCGTCATCAACAGGGCAATGATGCAGATGTGGTGGAGTTTATTTTTATGCTGCATTATGCTGGGGTGGATGTATGGATATGGTTTGCCAGGGTCGCTGCAATTTAATGATATTCGGGCATAAATTGCAATGGCTTTGATTTATTTCCTTCTCACACATAAATAGGGACACGGTATAGCGTTCGCGGCTGAAGCCGCTCCTACTCGATATTTGTCGTACGCACTGAACAGTACATCAACGTATTTGGCGTAAACACGATGGATTCCTGCCTGCGCAGGAATGACGATTTTGGGGGTATGCAAATAAACGGGCGATGCGGTTTGTGTGGGCTTGTTTTGAGATTTTTTTTGAGCTTTGCTGAGTGTTTGAGAAGTATCAGTTAAGCGATCTATTTTCTGAGCAAGCTCTATCAATCACCTCTATCCTTTGTAACGTCGCTCCAGCGCAGGCTGGAGCCTAGCGGCGTTGGTTGGTCTTGTTGGGCCGGGCCTCGCTAGACTACGGTTTACCAGCCCAGCACTCGGCGTTTAAATGACGTATAGTTTGCAGAGGCCCAGTGTTGGGCTGGTAAACCGTAGCCCAACCTACGAAGCGTCGCCTGGCGAGGTCCGGCCTAAGCTACGCGTACTTCCTCCCCTCGTACCCTGTCCAGCGGCAATCTCGTCATCAAAAAATCCAGCAAGGCTGCCACTCTTGGGGGTATTGCTTCCTGTTTATAAAACACTGCCCAGACTGGCTGCATCCAGGGCAGGCTGATATCGGCCAGCACGGGTTTGAGCCTGCCGTGGGCGCGGTCGGCCATGGTGAGAAAGTCAGACAGGCAAACGATGCCCGCGCCCTGCACGGCCAGGTGGCGCAGGGTTTCGCCATTGCTGGCACTGACGACGGGGTCTATGGTGTAGCCTTCCGCACTTGCAAATTTTGCGGCATTTGCGTCATCCCTGGCAGGCAGGGGCCAGGTGTTCAGGCTGGCGGGGGCGGTGAAGCCCAGTAATCTGTGCTGGGCCAGGTCAGCCACGGTTTGTGGTTCGCCGTGGCGTGCCAGGTAATGCGGGGCGGCCACCAGGCGGATGCGGCTGCTACCCAGGCGACGTGCGTGCAGGCTGGAATCGGTGAGCTGACCTATGCGTATGGCCAGGTCTGCCCGCTCTTCGATGAGGTCGACAAAGGTTTCGCCACTGACCAGTTCCAGCCTGATGAGGGGATAGGCATCGAGAAAATCTGCCACCAGCGTTGCCAGCAAGTGATCCAGCGTGGGGGTGGCGGCATTTACCCGCACCAGGCCGGATGGTTGCGACAGGCGCGCTGTCATTTGTTCTTCCGTGTCATCAATATCACAGAGTATCTTCCTGGCTCTTTGTAGTAACCAGTGACCTTCCTCGGTGATTTCCAGCTTGCGAGTCGTGCGCGTCATCAGGGTCATGCCCAGTTGCGCTTCCAGACGAGAAATGCTGCGACTGATGCCGGACGGTGTCTGCCCCAGGCGCTCGGCGGCGGCTGAAAACGAGCCGGTATCGGCCACTGCGACTAGGGCTTTCATGGTTTCCAGGCTTAGCATTGTTGACTCCCAGTCATAAGTTAAGTGTAGCTTAAGCTATTTTTCTTTGCGCTGCATGGGTTCAGACTGCAGCCTGTTTCCTGATTCCCTCATGTATAGGAGTTATTTCATGCCACTTGCCCTGTGGGCGCTGACACTCAGCGCCTTTGCCATCGGTACGACAGAATTTGTGATTGTCGGCCTCATCCCCACCATCGCCAGCAGCCTGGCGGTGTCTGTTCCTTCTGCCGGTTTGCTGGTCAGCCTGTATGCGCTGGGCGTGGCTATCGGTGCGCCAGTGTTGACGGCGCTGACTGGCAAGCTGCCACGCAAGCAATTGCTGCTGGGCCTGATGGCCTTGTTCACAATAGGTAACCTGGTAGCCTGGATGGCCCCCAACTATGCCTCGCTGATGGCGGCGCGGGTACTGACTGGTCTGGCGCATGGAGTATTTTTTTCCATAGGTTCTACCATCGCCACCGGGCTGGTTGCCAAGGACAAGGCCGCCAGTGCGATTGCGTTGATGTTCAGCGGCCTGACGGTGGCGCTGGTGACAGGCGTGCCGCTGGGTACTTTCATCGGCCAGCACCTGGGCTGGCAGTCTACCTTTCTGGCGGTGTCGGCGCTGGGTGTGATTGCCTTTATCGGCTGTGCGATATTGATCCCCTCGACGATTGCCAGCAGCAAGCCCGCCTCTTTATTGACGCAAATGGCGGTCCTGAAAAAACCACGCCTCTTGCTGGTGTATGCGATGACGGCGCTGGGTTATGGCGGCAGCTTTATCGCCTTCACCTACCTTGCGCCTATACTGCAAGACATCAGCGGCTTCAGTGCCAATGCGGTGGGCCTGGTGATGCTGGTGTATGGTGTCTCCGTGACCTTTGGCAATATCTGGGGCGGCAAACTGGCCGATAAAAAAGGTCCGGTCGCAGCATTGCAAATCGTGTTTGCCTTATTGGCCCTGGTCTTGCTGGTGCTGACTTTTACTGCTCATAATAAATGGCTGGCCTTGCTGACCGTATTGGCCTGGGGTGCAGTGGCTTTTGGTAATGTGCCGGGTTTGCAAGTGTATGTGGTGCAAAGAGCTGAACAGGATGCGCCGCAAGCCGTGGACGTGGCATCCGGTTTGAATATTGCCGCCTTTAATGTGGGCATTGCGCTTGGTGCCTGGGCTGGTGGCCTCATCGTCAGCCATATGGGCTTGATGCATACACCGTGGATAGGCGCGCTGGTGGTAGTCGGTGCCTGGGGTTTGACGACGCTGGCGGGGCGGCTGGACAAGGCAGATGGGATTTCCTTTGTGCCTGGGCAGGCAAGGGCGGTTGCCGTGCATTGAGCGTGTTTAGAGAAGCGTCGCCTTTACTCCGCAGGATAGGCCGCGTAGGTTGGGTCTGGCCCGTAGATTGAGCCCGGCCTCGCTAGGCTTCGTAGGTTGGGCCGGGCCTCGCTAGGCTACGGGGTATCAGCCCAACACTCGGTCTCTGCAAACGTATACGTCATTTAAACGCCCAGTGTTGGGCTGATGAAGCGTAGCCCAACCTACAAACCCGGCCTAACCTACGGCCCGCCAAATTTACGGCCCGGCCCAATCTACGCCCACCGCTCGCGGGACAGGATTGATGTGCGCATAGAAAAGCTTGGTAGAATTGCGTCTTTCTCTTCCCCGGTAAAAACAGGTATGGCAAATTTCCCCATGCCCGCCCGCAGAAGCAATCTCTATCCAAGCACTTTGATGAACATCTCCAAATTATCTGTCGCTCTTTTATTTTCGCTGGCCAGCCAGTTACCGACTAGCAGCCTGGCGGCCAGCCCTGTCACCCTGATCGCGCCAAAACAAGTTGTCGCAGGTAAAACCCAGGGAGAATGGTCGAGCGCCTGGTGGCAATGGGCACATTCATTTGATGGCGAAGACTATAGTCCGGTGGCGGATAAAAGCGGGGACTATTGCCATTTAAAACAGCAAGGCCCGGTCTGGTTTTTAGCTGGCACATATAGCACGCAAAGAACCATCAGAACTTGCACCGTCCCCAAGGATAAATACCTGTATTTCCCTCTGATTAATTACATGGTCAATTCGCATGTGCCAGGCAAAATCAGTTGCCGGGGCGTCACCGAAGCTGTCAGGGAAAGCATAGATGGCATCCATATGCTAATACTGGAAGTTGATGGCGTGCGCGCCACCAAACTTGAAGCTCACAGACAGGTCAGCCCTGGCTGCTTTGACGCAGGTGCATTGACCGGCGGTCGTGTCAAACTTGATCCCGCTGCTGCCGATGGTTACTATGTCATGCTCAAACCCCTGAGCCCGGGCAAGCATACGATCAACTTTGGCGGGCGTGGCAATGATATGTCGCAAGCGGTGACGTATACGCTGATCGTTGAATAAAGATTGTTCATCCAAACTCCTTGCAGGAGCAGCTTTAGCCGCTCCTACGTTATTGCCATGCTACGCTGCGTAGCTTTGGCCGGGCCTCGCCAGGCCAGGCTTTACCAGCCCAACACTCGGCGCTTAAATGACGCGCTCCTAAAGCCAAACACAACGGACTGGTGTTCTTTTTTCGCGCGGTCATTTGTAAGTTTTCTGTAACAGGGAAATCAATTTGTTTCTTACAAATTTGTCATAAATAAGCAGAGCGGTAATACCACTTTTTATTTCGGACACATTTTGTCTGCTGCAAAATGTGTGTTGATATTTTCTGGCCATTTTTTGTCAACGCATTTTCTGGTGATGGCTATGTTTTTGCAAGTGGTATCAGCATTGACATTGCCTCAAAACTGGAAAAGTTTCCATTTTTCACCCACCCCTATTTTCAAATCGCCATTAGGGCGCTTTCCAAACTGACCAAATCTGTCAACCCACTGACAAAAATTGAAATGGACCACGCCCCATTTCAGGGCAGTCACCGGCGCGAAATCCTGGCATCACCGTGATCTTGCGCAGTCTTGCAACATCCTCGTCACTTAGGTACTGTCACGCTTCGACAAGTAAAGACACGCGTCTCTGATTTATTTTCTTTTTGCATTCCCAGCATTACCAGCACCGCAGCATGCGTGCGCATCCAAAAGCATGCGCCACGCAGTTGTCAATCGCAGTTGTCAATCGCAGTTGTCAATGAGTATCAATGGATGTCGTGTACCCACACATCCTAATGAGCAACTTAAAAAACCAGGAGTTCATACGTGAAAAAAATATCCAACCGCATGACGGCCATCTGCCTGGCCTCATCGCTACTTTGTCTGCAACTGGCAGGCTGTGGTGGTTCCAGCACTGCTGATTCCGGCAGTACCAACCCCACCGCCAGCCCCATGGCCGCACCGCCGCAAGCTGCACCTGCCGAGATTGCACTGACGCCTGTCGCTGCCACGGCCAGCTCGGTGGAACGTGGTGACCTGTCGGCAGCAGCGGCTATCGACCACAACGACAATACCCGCTGGGGGAGCGCTTTCACGGATGACCAATACCTGACGCTGGATTTTGGCAAGACAGAAAGCATCACCCGCGTGCGCATACAGTGGGAAAACGCCCATGCCACGCAATACCTGTTGCAGGTGTCTGACAACAATAACGACTGGACCACCATCAAGACGGTAGACAATAGCCAGGGCGGCATAGAAGACCTGACAGACTTGAATGGCAAGGGTCGCTACCTGCGCATGAAAGGCATCAAGCGCTCTACCCAGTATGGTTATTCCATCATAGAGATACAGGCTTTCTCTGGCACGCCGGTGACACAACCAGGCACGGACCCAAGCCAACCCAGCCAGCCCAGCAACCCTGGAACGATAGATTTGAGCAAACCTGGCGTGGCCGTCAAACCTGTTGCCGCGACTTCATCCGCAGTGGAAAACCAGGCCATGTCAGCCGCCATGGCCATTGATGGCAAAGCCAATACCCGCTGGGGCAGCACGGCGGAAGACGGTGCCTGGATACAGTTTGATTTTGGCAGCAAGACACCCGTCGGCTATATGAAGCTGACATGGGAAAACGCCTATGGCAAGGAATACGCCCTGCGCGTCTCTGACGATGGCCAGACCTGGACGCAACTGCGCTATGTCAGCAATGGCAAGGGCGGCACAGAAGAATTCTTTAACCTGGGTGCCAATGCCCGCTACCTGCGTCTGCAAGGCGTGGCGCGCGCTACCCAGTATGGCTACTCTTTGTTTGAAGTCGAATTCAAGTCACCAGGCAGCGACAATACCCTGCCAGATGCGACTACGTCTGCACTGAAGTTCCCTGCCAGTGGCAGCGGCTGGGCACCCTTGCCTGCCGCCGCAGAACCACTGGAAAGCCTGCAATTCACCTTGGCTGATGGCACTCTGGTCACACGCTTTGGCGCACGTGGCCTGGCGCGCCATGGCCGTGAACGTGGTGAAGAATGGAATGAAATCGGCTATGGCCCGAATGAGACTGTAGACCCGGTGACTGGCTTGCCGGTCGATAAAGGTCCGGGCAATTACCTGACCTTTGTGCCGCAATATTTCAAGAACCGCACCTGGGGTTTTGAGATCATCGACAATAGCCGCGTGGCAGGCGTGACCAAGCCTGTGCTGACTGTCAATCAATATAACACCGTAGACTTTTTGCCGGGTGGCGTGGCCTTCTTCCGTGGTTTTGACCGCGTGGGTGTCACTGGCTATGGCTGGATGAATCCGGGTGAACTGGTGGACCGCAATGTCGCCATTTGCAAACCTGTACCCTATCCTGCCAATAACAAGCTCAACACGCCTGATGGTGTGAATGGTGCCTGTACCTTGCGCGTCAAGGATTATCCAGGACATAGTGACCTGGATGCGAATGGCTTCCCGAATGGCAAGAATATCCCCGCGCGCCCACTGGTGGCAGGTGACATCATAGAGGTATCGCCATCCATGTTCTCCACGCCTGAGGGCATGGCTGCCAAGGGTGACAATGGCGGTGTGCGTTATTACTCATCTGAATGGATATATGTGGTCGGCGCTGGCCTCAAGCCCTGGTATGGCGTGCAGCCGCGCTTGAACTCTGTGCCACTGCCGGATGAGACTTTGTCGGGCGGCCAGGGTTCAGTCTCTTACAATTATTCTGACAATGGCCTGTTCATGTTCCAGCAGCCGCACAATAATGCGGGTATGCAAAACATACAGCGCTTCGTTGAGGGCCGTCGTCTGGTGCATACCAATTTCACCACCGGTGACCATAATGAGAATGGCAATGACCGCTACCTGCAGGCTGTGGGTTTGCAGGGGCCGCGCTTCAACCAGTCAGCCTGTATTGCCTGCCACGTCAATAATGGCCGCAGCCCTGCACCTGTCGCCATCAACCAGCGTCTCGACAGCATGTCGGTAAGGGTAGCTGCCATCAATGCGGCGGGCCAGCAATTGCCGCATCCGCAATATGGCACCGTGGTACAGATGAATGCTTACTCGACCAGCGGTGTGCCACAAAACTGGGGCACCAATGTCAACGTCGCCAGCTTTGAAACCCGCAGCACCAAACTTGCCGATGGCAGCAATGTTGAGTTGCGCAAACCCACGCTGGCATTTGAAGGTGCAGTACCCACTGTATATTCACTGCGCGCTGCCCAACCCATGATAGGCATGGGCTTGCTCGAAGCCGTGCCTGAGGCCGACATCCTGGCACGTACCCGCACTACCCCAGATGCCGATGGTGTCGTTGGTCTGGCCAACTATGTATATGAGCCAGAAACCGGTGCAGTACGCGTAGGCCGCTTTGGCTGGAAGGCATCCAAGGCCACCCTGCGTCACCAGGCTGCGGCGGCACTGTTGCAGGATATGGCTGTCACTTCCCCAAGCTACCCTAACCGCAGTTGCACGACAGACCCGGCTGGCTGTGCCACCGCGCCTGCGCAAAAAGGGATCTCGGAAACTGACCTGCAAGCCATCACCCGCTACCTCGGTCTGGTTGCCGTGCCTGCGCAACGCAGCATTGCCAGCGGCTTCCCCAAAGGCGTCGCACCTATGGATGAGCATGTCGTCAACCCGCAGCAAGTCAGTGCCGGTGCCAAGCTGTTCCAGAACATGCGTTGTTCAGCATGCCACACGGTGGAGATGAAAACTGGTAACGGCCATCTGCTGGCAGAATTGCGCAACCAGACCATTAAGCCCTACACAGACTTGCTGCTGCATGACATGGGAACTGGTCTGGCCGACAAGCTGGTAGAAGGCCAGGCCCAGGGCAATATGTGGCGTACCTCGCCGCTGTGGGGCATAGGCTATACCGACAAAGTCATGGGCAATAACAGCAAGGTAGGCTACCTGCACGATGGCCGCGCCCGCAACCTGACCGAAGCCATACTCTGGCACGCAGGCGAAGCAGATAAATCCCGCCAGCGTTTTGAGAGCTTGTCCAAGGCTGACCGGGATGCGCTGTTGGCTTTCTTGAAATCTTTGTAATCACCTGGCACTAAGTGCAACGGCTGCTGAACAGATGTATGTTCAGCAGCCGTTTTTTGCAAGGACATAGCTACCCCGTAGGAGCGGCTTCAGCCGCGAATGTCAAAACACTAGAAATAAACGACACGGCCTGCTGTTCGCGGCTAAAGCCGCTCCTACAAGATCAAGGAAGCGCCGTTCAGGCTTACCCACTGCGTGCTGGACAGGACTGCGGTATAGTTTCCCTACGCTCAATGGGGGATACATGACTAGTCTGGCTGGAAAAACCGCAGTAATCACAGGTGCAGGACGCGGCCTGGGTGCCGCACTTGCCATCTCGCTGGCAGAGGCTGGCTGCAAAGTGATTTTGTGTGGCCGCAATCTTGCACAGCTTGCTGATACTGCCAGCACCATACAAAACCTGGGGCACGATAAGCCGCTATGTGTAGCGACCGATCTGGCCGATGTACACAGCGTGCAGGCTGCCGTCGATACCATCCTCAAATCGCACACCCACATTGACCTGCTCATCAACAACGGCACCATGTGGTTGCAATCCAGCGATGAGCCCTATACACCTGCCCAGGTACTGGGCGTCATCAATTCTGCCGTCACCGGTACCTTCCTGCTGACCCAGGGCCTGTTGCCGCTGCTGAGATTATCAAGTGGCGCAGACATCCTCACCATAGGCTCCATCAGCGGCTTGCCCAATGCCCGTATGCAAAGTGTCTCCGTCCCCTTCTACGCCGCCAAACACGCCCAGGCTGGCCTGGCAGATGGCTTCAAGCAAATGCTGGCAAGCACCCCCATACGCTCCATCAGCGTACACCCGCCCTATCTGGATGACGTAGCACCACAGCAACCAGAATGGCATGCCGTGCAAGACCGCCAGAAAGGCGAACGTGCGACCAGCAAGGACGTGGTGGACGCAGTATTGTTCGCGCTGACGCGTCCGCGGCATATTAGTTTGTCGGTGATACTGGATGCGGATGAGGGTGGGGTGTTTGGGTGATGTTGAAAGGCAGGGACGTAGGTACGATTAGCGCAGCGTAATCGTACGCATGCTCAGCCGCAATTTTCTATGCTGCTTGAAAACCACGGCTGTATTATGATTTTGAATCAAGAATACATCACTCTCGTGCACAGATATATAGGCGGCGATCATGGGATTTACCTTAGGTCTATAACTATTTCCGCCATCTCATTCGTACGATTACGCTGCGCTAATCGTACCTACGTGTGATCAACCACTGACACCACCCTCAACATTTACATCTGGACAAATTTTTAATCTTATATCCAGGTACTCCAAGCGTTTCTTAGCGGTCTCCGGGCTAACTTCAGACAACGGCCGATGATCATCCTTTTCGGGATAAAACGCCACCACCCCATCTGCATCGACAAAAAAATCATTAAACCCCACGTAACCGCCCATACTATTTTTTTCACTCACCTCACCACATATCCCCTTGGTCTGGTGATAATAATAGACTCCACGAAACACTGCCGCATCGGGGTTTTTTAGCATTTCACGGACACGCTGCTCGCCTCGATATTTTGAATACCAGGCAGTTGACTGGATGGCTCCCACACCTGCAACAAGCAAAACAACCACGCCCAAAACTATTTTTATTTTCATTTTAACGTCCTACCAGATTAAACGAATCTCAGTTCTTTATTTAATCAACCGACCTACTTGCTCAAATCATATTTACTGTTCCAATAAGGGACGTAGGTACGATTAGCGCAGCGTAATCGTACGCATGGTCAGCCGCAAACAACAGCTATTTCAGAGAATAGCTGAATACGCCTAAAAAAATTGGGTCGGCTGCAATTTCTCTAGTGACTTTTGTGGGATCGTATTCAAAATTATATTGAACAGTTACCCTTCTCGCTTTTTTGATGTTTCTTTCCCTCGCCGCTAAAACAACCTCATCCAAAAAAGATTGTGCGTATGAAATATCCGCAAATAAGTGTTTTAGATCGACAAGTTCATAATTGTATGAATTACTTTCCTGCTCACTGAGTTCGTAATAGCCAACTCCGCACAAATCCTGAAGCGTATCAACATCTTTATCGAGACTTCGATCTGTCATACCGAGCCAAATAGATAGGACTCCACTTTTTTCAAAGTCTTGTGAATAATAGTCTTCATCATCAGAATATTTACTTCTTCCCAATTTACCCCCTCTTGTTTATGAAATACTGATGGCAGAGAATGCATACCAATTTTTGATATCGACTCATATTCAATTTTACAATACCAATATCGAATTGATCATGCGCCCTTATATCATTTAATCTGAGAAAATAGAGGGATGGAGAGATGTAGGTACGATTAGCGCAGCGTAATCGTACGCATGGTCAGCAACAATTTTCTATACTGCTTGAAAACCACGACCGCTTTACGATTTTGAATCAAGGATGCATCACTCTCGTGCAGAGATGTATAGGCGGCTATTATGGGATTTGCTTGATGTCTATAGCTATTTCCGGCATCACATTCGTACGATTACGCTGCGCTTGTATGGTTATAAGTGACGATTTCTGGGAAACTAGAAAGCGTCGGGGTGGAGGGACAACGCTGCGCATCTGCAGTTTTAGCTGACAGACTCGATTAGAACTCTCCCAC
>NZ_JBMPOT010000039.1:0-14349 GCF_049340425.1 Undibacterium sp. JH2W
TAGCCTTCAATTCAGCAAAGTAAGGTGCGCTGCGCGCACCGCTGTTTCATCGATCAAGCGCGGTCTCGATCACACAACACGGACGATCAAGCAACGACGCTGGGCTCCAGCCTGCGCTGGAGCGACGATTGTTAAGCGAACTCTCTTGTAACCAGGGCGGCTGGCTGCCACCTGGCTGGCGCTCCAGCGGCGTTCTTGGATTAACAGAAGCGCTGCTCTTGGGCCGCAAAACTTCCTCACTACCCAGCCATTTCCAAGTTTCTATACAATGGCATATCCCTTTTTATTCAGAGATAAACTTATGACGCAGTTGATTTATGTGGCCGACCCCATGTGTTCCTGGTGTTATGGTTTTGGGCCGGAATTACTGGCCTTATTGGATACTTTGCCAGGTGCCAAACTGGATGTGATCATGGGTGGTTTGCGTGCCTATAACAAGCAAGTGCTGGATGAGGCAACACGCACCACTATCCTTGGACACTGGCAGCATGTTGCCGAGCGCACTGGTTTGCCTTTCAACAATGCAGCGCTGTCGCAAGCAGGGTTTATCTATGATACGGAGCCTGCTTGCCGTGCCGTGGTAACCGCACGCACCTTGACAGACGATGATACTGGCCGTGCGGCGCTGGCGGTGTTTCATGCGATACAGCATGCTTTTTATGCAGAGTGCAAGGATGTGCGTGATACAGCGGTATTGTCAGCGCTGGCGGTTGCAGCCATGAACAAGGTCGAAGGTGAAGGCAGTTTTGATGTGCACAGTTTTGCCGAGACTCTGGTTTCGCCCATGGCAATGTCAGATACCAGGGGGCATTTTGAACAAACCCAGCAATGGGGCATACGCGGTTTCCCGGCGCTTTTGCTGGTGCATAATGAAGCACTGCATATGCTGGCTTCTGGCTTTACTACACGTGATGATTTGATCGCCACTTTACAACAGGTACAACAAGCATGAGTGTTTTAACGACTAGCCCGCGCGTGCAAATCGCCCCGAATGGCCCTGAGTTTTCCCGCATCGTGCTCGGTTTGTGGCGTCTGGGCAGCTGGCAAATGACAGCACAGCAGAGAGTGACATTTCTGGAGCAGGCGCTGGCCCTGGGTGTCACCACCATAGACCAGGCTGATATCTATGGCGATTACCAGAGTGAAAGCCTGCTGGGTGAAGCCATGGCGCTGGCACCGCAGCTGCGCGATCAATTCCAGTTCGTCAGCAAATGTGGCATCAAGCTGGTGTCTGCCCAGCGGCCTGCGCACGGCGTGCAGCATTACGATACCAGTGCTGCGCATATCATCGCTTCTGCAGAGCAATCCTTGCGCGCGATGCAGATAGAACAGCTGGATTTATTGCTGATACACAGGCCAGATCCTCTCATGGATGCAGATGAAATCGCAGGCGCTTTCAGGCAATTACAAGAGAGCGGCAAGGTCAGGCATTTTGGCGTGTCCAATTTCACCAATAGTCAATTTGAATTGCTGGCGGCGCGCTTCCCGTTAGTGACAAATCAAGTGGAATTATCGATCTTCCATATGCAGCCGCTGCATGACGGTACTCTGGACCTGTGTCAGCGCTTGCGGATTGCTCCTATGATCTGGTCGGCCCTGGGTGGTGGCAGCCTGTTCCGTCCACTACATGAACAGGATGAGCGTAGTCAGCGTGTCAGCGCAGCTTTGACCCGCATTGCCAATGAGCTTGATGCCAGCCCCGCTAGCATCGCGCTTGCGTGGATTTTGCAACATCCATCACTGCCACTGGTATTGACCGGTTCTGGACGTATTGTTGCAATCCAGGAAGCTGTCAAAGCCACCTCTATCAAGCTCAGTCGGGAACAGTGGTTTGCCCTCTGGTCTGCATCTGCCGGTAAAAACGTCGATTAAGAGGCTATTCAACAAGCGGCTATTCGCAAGTAATAACTGGGTGCCTGGATCTGCCAGTGCACAGTAGACAAAGTAATAAAACAAAAACTACTGCTGAAAAGTCACAATGTTGCTATAGATAAATGCGATTTTGTGACTTTTTCCCGGTACAGGCTTATTTTCTGTTTGATGTAACAAATGTTGGTATAGTATTACTGATCTGGCCATTGAACTGGGATTGGCTTGTTTTGTGATGTAATTGCAGAAGGACAGCATTTGTGACTGTTTTTCAATTCATCCGCAGTAACTATCTGGCAAACGCATCGTCCATGGGCGAAACCCATCAGTGGCGTGAGCAAGTGTTGTCGGCTATCCTATTTTTTGTATTGACGCTTGGTGGGGCGACCGCCATTCCGAGCATTGTGCTGGCTATCAGTGAACACTTGTGGTCGGTGGTGGTGGTGGATGTTTTTGCCCTGGCCTGGGTGGCCACTATCTGGCGTTTGCCTTTCCTCAGCTACCAGCAACGTGCCTGGAATTTTTTACTCTTCCTGTATTTGCTGGGCGTCTGGTTCCTCATCAAGGTTGGTTTGACGGGCCTGATTTATCTCCTGGCCTTTCCGGTACTGACCTCTTTGCTGCTGGATATACGTTTGTCCATGCAAGCCCTGGTATTGGCTTCACTCAGCTTGCTGGTAGTAGGGTATGTTTCTGACGCGAATTTGCATGTTTACGGTTTTGATTCTCACCCTGTCATGCAACTGGTGGTAGTCACCATCAATTTCGCTTTTATTGCTGCCGTTATGTCAATTTCTTGTGGCGTGCTCCTGCAAAGACTGGATAGCTCGCTTGAGCACCAGCGCGTCATCACCGCCTCACTACAGCAAGGTCAATCATCCTTAAAGGCGACGAATGAAGAGTTGCGCCTCATCGTCGCTGCGGTGGCACGACTGAACGACATCGTCATGATCATCAAGGCCGATGTTGACAATGCAAACAAGCACCATCTGAAGATCGTTTTTGTCAATGATGCCTTTGTGCGCCAGACCGGTTTCCAGAGTGAGGCTGTGATAGACAAGTCACCGGTATTTCTACAAGGCCCGCGCACCCAGGTGGACGAGCTAGATCGCCTCAATCAAGCCCTGATTGCCTGCGAATCCGTACACATAGAATTGATTTGCTATACCCATGACGGCAGCGAATTCTGGATGGAAGCCGATGTCGTGCCGCTGGCTGATGAGCAAGGCGTATTCAGCCACTGGGTGGCTACTGGGCGTGACATCAGTGACCGTAAAAAAGCCCAGGAACACATACACAGGCTGGCCTATTTCGATGTACTGACAGGCTTGCCCAACCGTCGCCTGTTGCTGGATCGCATGAGTATTTTGCTGGCGACTGCCAGGCGCAGCAATATGATCAGTGCAGTGCTGTTCATCGATCTTGATCACTTCAAATACATCAATGATGCACGTGGTCATGCCGTGGGCGATGCCTTGCTGAACCTGGTTGCCCACAGATTGAGTGGCAGCCTGCGTGAGGTGGATACGGTGGCCCATATCGGTGGTGATGAGTTTGTCGTCCTGCTGTGCCATATCTCCAACGACGTGGTGGCGGGTGCCCATGCGGCACAAGCAGTAGCAGAAAAAATCCGTTATTCGATCTCGCAATTTTTTGATATCAATGGTCTGCAATACAGTACCACCTGCAGCATAGGCGTGACGCTGCTGCCGCGCGACAACCAGAATTCACACGACTTGTTACGCGAGGCAGATACTGCCATGTATCGCGCCAAGAGTAGCGGGCGCAATCAGATCGCCTTCTATGAAACCGGCATGCAAACCGAGGTCGAGCAAAGACTGACCATGGAGCGAGAGCTGGGTGAAGCCATCTCAGGCGGGCATTTGCACATGTACATACAGGCCCAGGTTGACAGGTTGGGCAAACCGGTAGGCGGTGAAATGCTGATGCGCTGGATACACCCTGAACGCGGCTTCATCTCGCCGGCGCTCTTCATCCCGGTAGCAGAAGAATCAGGCATGATACTGCGCCTGGGTGACTGGGTGCTGGAGCAAGGTTGCCTGGCCCAGTTGCAATTGCAGGCTGCGGGTTGGGATATACCGCTGTCAGTCAATGTCAGTCCCAAGCAATTCCGCCAGTCGGATTTTGTCAATAAGGTCAGGCGCGTATTGAAGTACACAGGGGCATCCCCCACCCGCCTGATCTTTGAAGTCACCGAAGGTTTACTCATCGATAATCTGCAAGACACCATTGCCCGCATGCTGGAACTCACTACCCTGGGCATACGTTTTTCCATCGACGATTTTGGCACTGGTTATTCCAGCCTCGCCTACCTCAAGCGCCTGCCCCTGTATGAACTCAAGATAGACAAGAGCTTCGTGCAAGACACACCAAATGATGCCAATGGCACGGCCATTGTGCAGTCGATTTTATCGATGGCATCCCACCTGGGATTAAAGGTCGTGGCAGAAGGGGTAGAAACCAAGGAACAAGCCGAATTCCTGATCGCCAATGGCTGCGCTTCCATGCAAGGCTTTTTGTTCGCCCGCCCCATGCCACTGGATAAATGGCTGTTATTGCAGCAGCAGATAGCGCAACCGGGGAAGGAAAGTAGCAGGGTGGTTTAGCGTCAACGCTGGTAGGGTGCGTCGTGCGCACCACTCATTTTCACTGCAGCATTCATTTTTAAAAAACATATGCCTGCATCAAAAAGCGGTGCGCATGGCGCACCCTCCAGGAAGTAAGTCTGTCCTAAACCTGCTGATAGGTTGCCTGCATCCACTCTATGAACAACTGCACCTCGGGCCGTATATTCGCTTGCGCCTCATGCACCAGATAATAGGCATGCGGTGGTGTCGCCAGCTGTGTATCCAGCACCCTGACCACCTCGCCTTTGCTGATCATGTCCTGGGCAAATTGCTGGCGGGTCAGGCCCAGGCCATGGCCATGCTTGACTGCTTCCAGCAACAGGCCCAGGTCATCCACCCGCAAGCCGGTAATCGGTTCTGGCCAGTCCAGGCCCGCCACTTCAAACCAAGGCTGCCATGGTTCCAGGGCTGAGCGCAAGAGTTTGGCATGGCGCAAATCTGCCGGGCTTAGTATCGGTGGCAAGGTCTTCAGGTAGGCCGGGCTGGCGACCACGAAGCTGGGTTCGATGAACAATTTCCTGGTCACCAGATTGGGGTATTCACCCGCACCAAAACGTATCTCCACATCGCTTTCTGACAAGCTCAAGTCATACAAGGGCACAAACAGATAAACTTCAATTTCTATCTCTGGATGGGCTGCCGTAAAACTGGCCAGGCGCGGCATGAACATATAACGCGCAAAGGTCGGTGGCACGGTCACCTTGACGCGCAACTGGCTTTGCGTGACCTTGTTAGGCAGCGGAAAATCCGACAAAGTGCGCAAGGCCACCCGCACCACATCCAGATAACGGCGACCAAATTCAGTCAGCGTGACGCTACGCCCTTCGCGCACAAAAACGCGTTCACATAAATGCTCTTCCAATAAACGTATGCGATGTGACAGTGCAGAAGGCGTAATACATAACTCCTCCGCCGCCACCGCAAAAGAACTATGCCGCGCCGCAGCCTCAAAAGCCGATAATGCATGTACTGGTGGTAATCGTGTTGCCATACTCTTCCTGATTTATTTTATGTAGCGTATTCGTAAGCAGTTCAAAAAATCACATGCAACTGGAATCATCATATTGAAGACACAGAGAAACTCTGCATTTCTTTATATGTTTTTCTCTGCGCCACCTCTGTGCCTCTGAGTCTCTGTGGTGAGCGGTTTTTTTTTGAAAAGCCGAATACTGTCTTGATTTATTCTTCAACTTCATCCCACGCAATAATCTTGCCTGGATTTAAAATATTCTTAGGATCAAACGCATGCTTGAGTAAACGCATCATGTGTATCGCATCTGCTCCATGTTCTTCTATCAAAAATCCCATCTTGTGTATACCCACGCCATGCTCACCCGTGCACGTACCATCCATGGCAATCGCCCGCGTCACCATGCGCTGGTTGATGGATTCTGCCACTGCAATTTCATCAGGGCTATCCGGGTCTACCAGCATCAATACATGGAAATTGCCATCACCCACATGGCCAATGATGGAATAGGTGATGCCATGGTTTTCACAATCGATCTGGGTTTCACTGATGCATTCAGCCAGGCGAGAAATCGGCACGCAGCAATCGGTGGAAATAGAACGTGAACCAGGCCGCAATTGCAGCAGTGCAAAATACGCATTATGCCGCGCAGCCCACAGGCGGCTGCGGTCTTCTGGTCTGGTCGCCCATTCAAAATCACCAGCACCATTGGCTGCTGCTATCTCTTGCACCAGCTCTGCCTGTTCCTTGACACCATGCTCAGTGCCATGGAATTCAAACAACAGCAAAGGCTTGACCGGCAAAGCCAGTTTGTCATGGGCATTGATGGCACGTACACCATTCGCATCCAGAAATTCTACCCGTGCAATCGGCACGCCCATCTGTATGGTCTGAATGACGGTATTCACCGCATCTGCATTATCCGGGAAGCTGCATACCGCAGCAGAAATGGCTTCTGGCAAAGGATAAAGCCTGACCGTCACTTCGGTGATGATGCCCAGCGTACCCTCACTGCCAACAAACACCCGCGTCAAATCGTAACCGGCAGATGATTTCTTGGCACGCGAACCCGTGCGTATGATGCGGCCATCCGCCGTCACCACCGTCAGCGCCATGACGTTTTCACGCATGGTGCCATAGCGCACCGCATTCGTGCCCGAGGCCCGCGTGGCTGCCATGCCACCCAGGCTGGCATCTGCACCCGGGTCTATGGGGAAAAACAGGCCGGTATCGCGGATCTCGGTATTCAATTGCTTGCGTGTTACGCCTGCCTGCACGGTGGCGGTCAAATCCTCGGCATGTACCGCGATCATGCTGTTCATCTGCGACAAGTCTATCGTTACACCCCCATGCAGGGCCAGGATATGGCCTTCCAGCGATGAACCGGCACCGTAGGGTATGACAGGAACCTCATGCGCATGACACAGCCTGAGGACCTCGGCCACCTCTTCCGTGCTCTGCACAAACACCACGGCTTCTGGCGGCATGGGGTCGTAGGAAGATTCATCACGCCCATGGTGCTCACGCACCGCCAGGGCGATGCTGCAACGGTCTTCCAGCAAGGCTTGCAGGGCATGCAACAAGCTGGCAGGCAAAGGCTTTCTGACACTCGCCAAAATGGCAGGATGGTTCATAATGAGGTCCGTACTGGTCGTGATGCGCTCTATTATGCTGTGTCCGGCCAAATTTTGCCGTATCCTTTCAAACTTCCTTATTTATTTTTTAATTATTTTATTAGCCATGGGTAATCGACTCTCAAAAATCGCAACACGTACCGGAGACAAAGGTACGACCGGCCTGGGTGACGGCAGCCGCATCGCCAAAGACGCCCTGCGCGTACACGCCATGGGCGACGTGGATGAACTCAACTCACACATCGGCGTCCTGCTCTGCGAAGACATGCCAGACCAGATGAAGCATGAGCTGGTTTCCATACAGCACGACCTGTTCGACATGGGCGGCGAACTCTGCATCCCCGGCTACACCATGATCACCGATACCCAGGTAGAAAGGCTCGATGCCCTGCTGGAGAAATACAATGCCGACCTGCCACCACTAAAAGACTTCATCCTGCCAGGAGGCTCCCGCGCCGCCGCCATCGCCAACGTCTGCCGCACCGTCTGCCGCCGCGCCGAACGCGCGATAGTCAGCGTAGGCAATGCCGAGACGATCAATGATGCGCCAAGACAGTATATGAACCGCTTGTCGGATTTGCTGTTTGTGTTGTCGCGGGTGTTGAATCGGTATGCTGGGGGATCAGATGTGTTGTGGGAGAAGGAACGTCAGCGTTAGTCGAAACCTTATATAGAACCGAATACTAACTGTGAATTAACGAAGGGTGGATGTATGCTCGAAGATTTACCTGATGTTCCTCCAGCGGTTTGTCTATTAGTTACTGCATATACAGAATCTAGTAATTGGACGCATTTGCGTAAAATCATAAAATCTATGATGAAGGATCTTCGAGATCAGTCAGTCGCATACGAGATTAATAGTTTTAGCAAAACACCCATTAAAGCTAGCTCATTGCAATTTGACGTCCATCTTCATGGAGGACTTGATCTTTTTGATGGGAGTGGAGCATGCGCAGATTTGGTCTGCCGCCTTCAGGCGGCAGACCGATTGATTCGGAGTATGGGATTAATTTCAGATCGTATTTGGCTAACGGATACTATTTCAGAAAAATTCATTGATTTTGGGCGTGTTACCAACGAAAAACTAAACGAAATTGTTGCAGATACGCTGGTGCTCGCTAGGCTTGCCCCGTTAATTTTTGCTGGTATCGTACGTTTTCGATCTCCATGGCGATCGACATGCGAGGATTGCACATCAAACTTTGATAATAATGTAGCGTTGATCGCTAAAGAATTAGCCAAAAAATTTTCTCGCGAGATTAAATTTTCTGACAAAAAAAACGGAAACTACACCATAGATACGGGGAATTTCTTTGAGCCATCATTGATGATGCACAATATTTTTCCTGAAGAGAGAATTCCAAATCTACGAGATTCGAGAGAGGCAATTATTTATAGCCAAGTGCGATCCGCAATGTGGGTTAGCCGAGATGCCTCGTTGTTTGGTGGTTCTATGTTTTCCAACTCTAGAATCGGAATGGCTGGAATTCTTCACCAAGAGGGAAGATTTTCAGATCGTCGGCAACTCATGATGCTGGATCGTGATAGGTCAATTCAGGTACCTTGGGTCAGTGAGCTAGATGCTATGCAAATACTGGAATTACGGCAAGAAGCGGCTGATGCATTGCCGATGTTTCGAGAAAAAATGGCAAAGGTACTCGCGATTGGGTCAGGGCAAGAAGATGATGATTTGGGTGCTTCTAATGAATTTGTTCAAGAATTGCGTGAACAAGTTGAGGAGGTGAGATCAGAGCTCAGTATAACGCAAAAAAGTTCTGCTCGTTTTTGGAAATCAACTTATGGATTATTAGGTTTCGGCATATCTGCATATGGAGTTTCAACTGACCAGTTAATTCCGGGTGTGGGAGGATTGCTGCCACTAATCAATCTGCTGATTGGCCATGTATCCGGTCATGAAAAGGATGTGCTTAAATTGACTCATAGACCAGGCTATGTGCTGGTAAAGGCACAAGACATTCTTTCGCATGCAAATTAGGTAGAATATTGCTCAACCTGCATTGCCTATCAACGCTACAATTTTTACTTTCAATATTTTCAAGAGCATTTGGTAATGCTCTTATACTAAAAACAGAGTGATCTATAGAGTCTTGTGGATCTAAGTGTCTTTGATTTTTAGTGTGGAAACGCATCAGCATCGCCTGATTTTAATTTCGCCCGAAGGTTGATAGTTGTGTACAAATCTGAACGACGGACTGATGCATTTCACAGAAAACCAACTTACTGCATATGCCACCCATGACTAACCGTGATGGATTGCCCAGTCAATGCATTCGTACCAAACGCCGCCAGGAACAGCGCAGTCTGGGCGACGTCTTGCACGGTCGTGAATTCGCCATCCACGGTTTCCTTGAGCATGACATTCTTGATGACTTCGGCTTCTGTGATGCCCAGTTCTTTTGCCTGTTCCGGGATTTGTTTATCAACCAGCGGGGTGCGGACGAAGCCGGGGCAGATGACGTTGGCGCGGATATTGTTTTTGGCGCCTTCTTTGGCAACGACTTTGGCCAGGCCGATCAAGCCATGCTTGGCGGTGACGTAAGGGGCTTTCAAAGGAGAAGCTTCGTGGGAGTGGACTGAGCCCATGTAAATCACGCTGCCGCCTTTGCCGCCAGCGATCATGGAACGCATGCAGGCACGGGTGGTCAGGAAAGCGCCGTCGAGGTGGATGGCCAGCATTTTTTTCCAGTTGTCCAGGCTCAGCTCAACGACGGGGCTGATGATTTGTATGCCGGCATTGCTGATGAGGATGTCGATATTGCCGTAGGCGGCCACGGCATCGGCCACGCCTTTATCAACTTGCGCTTCATCTGTCACGTTCATGGCCACGGCCATGGCAGTGCCACCGGATGCTTCGATTTCTTTGGCGGTGGCTTGTGCTGCTTCCAGGGCCATGTCGGCGATGACGATTTTGGCGCCTTGCTTGGCGTATTCTATGGCGATTTCTTTGCCTATGCCGCTGGCGGCACCGGTGATGAGGGCGACTTTGTTATTGAGTAACATGTGGTTTCCTTTATTTGCTTATTTCTTGATGGTGGCGAGGTAATCGTACGCAACTGTGCCATAGGGCAAAGTCAGGTCAGAAAGTATGTGTACTGCAGATAATACTTCAAGTACTGGTAAGCCAGCGATGGGGGCGAGGGCGTGCGGGTGCAAGTCCAGTGCGCCCGGGCCACCCCATGCACCCTTGACGACGACATCGGTGAGCTGGTACTGGACCAGTTCGCAGATACGTGGTGTGCCATCGACATGAGGTATGATTTTCAATAAAAAATTCGGGACTTCCATGCCTGCCTTGATGGCGGCATGATCCAGCTTGGTATGCTTGAAACCCATGGTGCCGGTAGCGATGCGGAAGTCGCTATAGTCCAGTGTACCAACCAGGGTATCTTTATGGACCCTGAGTTCAGGCTCACCCAATTTTTTCGGGAAACCCCACAGTTCACGCCCTGCCGCTATGGGTGGGTGATCGTTCAAATACATGCTGTGTACATAGGCACCATGCACACCATCGAGGGTGACCGGGATGACCTGGCCAGATTCGCAATAATGGCCAAAACCGGTCGAGTCTGGCATGTTGATGAACTCGAATTTGACCACGGGTTCCGCCAGCTTGAGAGGTGCTGGAATAATTTTTTCCAGCAACTCGGGATCAGTACGATAGGTGATGATCAGGTATTCTCTATCCGTGAAGCGGTAAGGCCCCGGTGGAAACGCAGAATTGCTGTAGGGCATGGCAAATGCATTGCGGCGAATTTCATCTTCAGTCATGTCTATTCCTGGGGTAATTCGTGAATAATAAGCCCTGCATGGGGTGGCAGGGGTTGTAGCCAGGCTTTGTGCCTGAGTGCGCGCTGGCAGTCGTGGATACCTGCTGCCCAGCGTGTCTGTACGGTGCTGGAGCTGAAATCCACGTCCTTGAAGTACTGGTCATCCGGCAAGGCTTTCATGATGAGATGAACGACATTGACGGTGTGGTCGCAACCCATGGCGACCAGATTTTTCAGGGCTTCGCTATTGCGCTTGCTTTCAGGGAGTTGCTCTGACAGTGTGCGGATGGCGCGTTGCAGGTTCTGGATTTTTTGATGTGCCTGTAATTGCTCTGTAGAGCGGCTGGCGTACTGTATGTTTTTATAGCGCGCCATGGCTTCAGATATGGAGGTGGGACGGGTTTCTGTCGGGTCCCATAAATCCACCATGAAACACAGGGCGTCGGTGTTATTGCCTTCTCTTAAGAAGATTTCCAGTGGAGAGTTTGAATATACGCCACCGTCCCAATAGGCTCGTCCATCAATTTCCACGGGTGGAAAACCCGGGGGCAAGGCACCACTTGCCATGATGTGTTCTGGCGTGATGGTTTGCTTGCTGCTATCGAACACAGCACTTTGGCCATTGTCCAGGTCGACTGCGCAAACGCTCAAGCGTATTTCGCCCTGATTCAGGTAGTCGAAATCCACATATTTTTCCAGGGTGATCTTGAGCGGCGAGGTATCGTAGAAAGCGGTCTGGTTCAAGGCGACTTTGGCATTGAGGTCCCAGGATGCACCAGGGCGGGGTTTGAAAAAACCGTCTACGCCATTCATGATCGTGCCCATGGTATTCATGGTGCTGGCGAGGCCCGCCCAGGGCATCATTGTCATTGCGGGCCAGAAACTGGCGCGGTGTGTGGCGTCCGGGGCCAGGCTGTCCCAGAAGGCACGCAATTGGCTAAGACGCTTTTCTGGTGGGTTGCCAGCGATCAGGGCGGCATTGATGGCACCGATGGATGTGCCTATGACCCAATCCAGTGGCCTGTGTTTCTCATGCAGGCATTGATAGACACCGGCCTGATAGGCACCCAGGGCACCTCCGCCCTGTAAAATTAAAACCGAACTCTGTTGCGACATACTGTCCTTTCGAGATTGAGGTTTTGCAGTCCTGTGCGTCATTGTTCAATGAAATTATCTGCACATTGAAGATTTGGCAAGGAAGACATCCTTAGATATAGCCATGCAGGTATAAAAAAAGTGGGGCCATGCCTTTTTTAGCAATTTTATATGAAAATAATAAAAAACTAATTTCAACTATGTTACAAAAAAATACGGCAAGTACAGGAAGCCTTGATCGACACCAGACCCGCAAATTGTGTCGCAGGGAAATAGTGCCTCTTGAGAATAATCTGTGACCTCGGGATTGACGACGGTATGCTGGCACGCATTGCCGGTACTTGAATTACTTGCAAGCGTGCGCATATGTGGTATCAGACTGGTGTCAGGTGTCACACCTGAGGTGCCAGATATTTGATAGCTGCAGCATAGAAGCTGGCAGCGGAAAGATAAAGAAAAATGAGCAAAGAAATCAGGATAGACTTTGTATCGGATGTGTCGTGCCCCTGGTGCATCATAGGACTTAAATCGCTGGAACAAGCCATCGCTGAGATAGGCAGTGAAGCCGCTGTGCAAGTGCATTTCCAGCCCTTTGAAATCAATCCGGCGATGGTGCCGGAAGGACAGGACATTACTGAGCATCTGGCAGAAAAATATGGGGCAACGGCTGAGCAAACTGCTAAAAACCGTGAAGCGATACGAGCACGTGGCGAAGAGCTGGGCTTTCAGTTTAATATGCCGGCGCGCAGCCGCATCTACAATACCTTTGATGCACACCGCTTGCTGCATTGGGCTGAATTGCAAGGTCGCCAGCATGCTTTGAAAGTGGCTTTGTTTGAACTGTATTTCAGCAAGGGCGAGAGCCCGGCCTCGCATGAGATACTGGTGCGGGTGGCTGGTGAAGTAGGACTGGATACGGCAGAGGCTGCACGCGTGCTGGCAACAGACGCTTATGCTGCCGAGGTGCGTGAAAAAGAGCGTTTCTACCAGCAAAATGGTATCAGCTCGGTACCGGCTATCATCATCAATGAACGCCATTTGATTTCAGGTGGTCAGCCGCCTGAAATATTTGAAGAGGCATTACGCAAGATCATGGCCGAGGCATAAGCAGTGGGTTCCATGTCACTTCCCCAGGCAGGGGAAGTGGCATGGAATATGATCCACTAAGATGATCAACTATTAAGCGCGTGCTTTAATCCATGCGCTGATGGCTGTACCATCTCCTATCAATACGCCATTGACAAACATTTGTGGGGAAGTGCCCTTGCCTGCAACGGCGGACAACAGGCGTTGACGCACATTGTCGGCCAGCGGCATTTCCAGGTAATGCACACCTGCGGCATCGAGTTCTTCTTTGGCTTTTGCACAAAATGGGCAACCGACTTTGCTGAACAGGGCAATTTGCTCAGGCTTGGCGGCATTCGGGGCGATGTAATCGAGCATGGTGTCGGCATCGGAGACCAGGAAAGGGTCGCCTGCCACGTCAGGTTCTATGAACATCTTGCTGACCACGCCGTTCTTGACCAGCATGGAATAACGCCAGGAGCGCTTGCCAAAACCCAGTGCAGATTTGTCGACCAGCATGCCCATGCCCTCGGTGAATGTGCCGTTACCGTCGGCAATCGGGCGTACGGCTGTCAAGCCCTGGTCGCGGGCCCAGGATTCCATGACGAAACCATCATTGACAGACACGCACAAAATGCTGTCTACCCCATGGGTTTTAAACTGTGGCGCCAGTTCTTCATAGCGCGGCAAATGCGTCGATGAACAGGTAGGCGTGAATGCGCCAGGCAAGGAGAAAACCACGACGGTTTTGTTATCAAACAATTCTGCACTATTGGTGCTCACCCATTGATTGTTTTCGTGGAGTTTGAAATCGACTTGGGGAACTTTATTGCCTTCGAAATTTTGCATGGTGTATCCTTTGATGGGGGGGCTGATAAATAAGCGTATGAAAATGAACCTATGAAGCGGGCTTATGCCTTGAATGCTGCTGCATACGATGAGCAGGCATAAGGCTGACAGGCGTAATGATATCCTGAAGATGCCGTGTAATTTGTAAAATTGACAGGAATATGAAGGCAAGGAATACGTCGCATAGCTTCCTCCGCTATGGGAGTAGGCCAGCTGTCCGCAAAGGCAGCTCAGGTGGGGGTATGTTTGCTGGTGATGACTGTCCGTTCAGGGTTCACTCAAAGAGTAGATTCCTGGAGTGAACTGTATTAGTTTCGATTTGATCTGACAGAAGGTCCTTGCAAAAGGAGAGATTACCCGGTTTGATAGAGGTGCGAATCTTTATAAAACCAGCACGAAAGTGCCATAGGAGTAATCTCATGAATAGTATT
>NZ_JBMPOT010000040.1:0-11268 GCF_049340425.1 Undibacterium sp. JH2W
TTGCGTTAGAAGCAGTCAAGATCCCGCAACCGGAATTGCATATCCGTGGCGATCAGAATGCCCGTTACGAGTTTGTTGGCAAAACCATCCTGACGGCACAACGTGCCGGTATCGCCAAGGTTGGCTTTGTGATTGAACCGCCACCACGGAACTAGTTTTTTGAATGACTAAACAGGGCTGACGAAAAATTGTCCTGACAAGGCGTAGCGACGAAGACAGTGCGAATAGCACGGCGAGGAGCTGCAACGCAGTCAGGGCGATTTTCTCGTCGGCCCCAGCAAAGGAAGCATTATGGGTATGCAAATAGGTTCCGGCGGTGGTTCAGCCGATCCGGAAGTGATGATAGAAATGAACATGACGCCTTTGATTGACGTCATGCTGGTATTGATCATCATGTTGATCATCACCATTCCAATTCAGAATCATGCTGTGAATCTGAACTTGCCAACTGGCCCCACGCCACCGCCAACAGCACCACCTGTGGTAGTTGATATTGATGTGGACTTTGATGGCACCGTGGCCTGGAATGGCACAACCGTCAACAGCGCTGAACTCGAAGCCAAGCTGACAGAAGCTGCTTCACAGAAAGATCAGCCTGAAGTGCATCTGCGTCCTGTTGCTGTTGTACCTTACAAATCTGTGGCAGCTGTCATGGCAGCGGCGCAGCGCCTTGGTGTCACCAAGATTGGTATGGTCGGCAATGAGCAGTTCTTGAAATAAAGAACATTTTTGCTTAATACAAGTTGTAATAAAGCTTGTAGAGTCTTGAGCCTGTCTTGAGTGTGCTACGCCCCGTTATCAGGGGGAGTATGTGATAGAAAAAGACAGGCTTAAATTATATTTGATGATACCACTTAAATACCTATTGACATCCACTAGGGAAAAAACTTACAGTGAGACTTGAAATAGTAGCAGAAGTACAGAATCTGGTCCGGCTTAACCTTACTTAATTATTTACTTATCAATGAATAAACAAGCAGAAAATCTGTCTGAAGCTGATTTGTCAAAGACTGTAAATCCGTCCCCGGTAAAGCCTGCTTGTACTTATTATATTGGAGCCGATGGTGGTGGCACTGGCACGCGAGTGGTGTTGTCAGATGCAAAGGGCAAGGAATTGGGGCGGGGCAGTGCCGGGCCATCTGGTCTGGCGCATGGTCGTGACAAGGCCTGGCAGGCGATCTTGCTGGCTACCCAGCAAGCCTTTGCAGAAGCCAACCTGGATATGCCAGAACTGGCTGACATCGCCGTAGGCTGCGGCCTGGCTGGCGTACATAATATTCACTGGGCCAGAGAATTCGTGGCCCTCAATCCTGGCTTTGGCGCGGTCTGTGCAGAAACCGATGCCTATACCACTTTGTTGGGCGCACTTGATGGCAAGCCTGGCTCTATCATCGCCCTGGGCACGGGTAGTGTAGGCGAAGTCTTGCTACCCAGTGGTCAGCGTCGTGAAGTCGGCGGCTGGGGTTTTCCTGTCAGTGATGAGGCAAGTGGTGCATGGCTGGGGATGCGTGCGGTCAATCATTTGCAGCGTGTGCTGGATGGCCGTGCGGCCAGCAATCCTTTCGCTAATGCCGTACTGGTACATTGTGGTGGCGATAAAGATAGCGTCTTCGCATGGCTGGCAGTAGCCAACCAAACCCGTTATGCCGAACTGGCACCGCTGGTCATCCGTTTTGCGCCTGAAGTCGAGGTGGCGCGCGAGATCATGCTGGAAGCCGGTAAAGAAGTCGCTATCATGGCCAGGGCACTGGACCCTGCAAGCGAATTGCCTATCGCCTTGTGCGGTGGCCTGGCAGCACCAGTAGCGGTGTATTTGCCCGCTGAATTAAAACAAAGAATACAAGTGCCCAGGGCCGATTCGGCAAGCGGGGCGCTGATATTGATACAACAGCATTTGCAAGCCAAATAAAATACATCAAAAAAGAAAGACAGACATGCTGGCACAATTGATAGACTTCAAACCGGATACAGAAAGTTCTACCCCCTTGTATCTGCAATTGGCGAACAAACTCGCGAATGGCATACATAGTGGATTGTGGCAGCCGGATGAAGCTTTGCCCTCCGAGCGCATGTTGTCTGAGACCCTGGAAATTTCACGCGTGACGGCGCGCAAGGCCATAGACATGCTGTGCGAGCGCGGTATGCTGACGCGCAAGCATGGCTCAGGGACTTACATCACACCCAAGATAGAGCAACCACTGTCACGCCTGACCAACTTCAGTGAAGAATTGCGCAACCGTGGTTTTGCCCCAGGCTCACGCTGGTTGTCACGCGAAACTGGAATCGCTTCACCTGAAGAGATTTTGTCGCTGGGCCTCTCACCCAATA
This sequence comes from Undibacterium sp. JH2W, assembly GCF_049340425.1. Classification (NCBI taxonomy): domain Bacteria; kingdom Pseudomonadati; phylum Pseudomonadota; class Betaproteobacteria; order Burkholderiales; family Oxalobacteraceae; genus Undibacterium; species Undibacterium sp. JH2W. The sequence goes on from NZ_JBMPOT010000040.1 coordinate 2,329, forward strand.
CCGTGGTATCGCGTTTGAAGCGTTTGCGTACTGCCGACAATGTCGTCATGGCGATAGAAAGCTCAACGATACCAGCGATGTATATGCCTAACCCTAAACTGGTCAGTGATAGCCTGTATGGCTATCTTGAATCGCATAATCTCTCACCAGCGCGCGCCTTGCAGCATATCCGCGCCGTGAATGCGACTGCCGAGCAAGCCCGTCTGGCAGACATCAAACAGGGCGCGGCCATGTTGTTCATTACTCGTGTCGCTTATTTGCCGAATGGTGCCGCGATAGAACTCTCGCATTCTTATTGTCGCAGCGATTATTATGACTTTGTAGCGGAGTTGTTCAGATGAGCTTGCCGCTACAAGTACAGGGGCAAATACTGACACCGCAAGGCTGGGTGTATGGGACTTTGGCCTTCGATGAAAAAATCCATGCCATCACTGCATATGCCAATGACGTGAACACAGTTGACGCTGATGCTGCGCATTACATCCTGCCGGGCTTCGTCGATTTGCACGTGCATGGTGCAGGCGGTAAAGACACCATGGAAGCCGGTGATGCAGTAAAGATCATCGCGCGCAAACATGCCAGGCATGGCACCACCAGCATGCTGGCAACCACCATGACCGCGCCGCTAGCCGATCTGGAACTGGCCTTGCAGGGTATCAGGCCCGAGGTCGACAAGCGCAGTAGTGGTGGCGCCCGTATCCTGGGCGTGCATCTGGAAGGCCCGTATATCAATCCCGGCAAGCTTGGTGCACAGCCAGATTTTGCCCACACCGGCTCACTCGAACAGGTACGTCACCTCGATGCGATAGCACCGATACGCCTGATCACCGTGGCCCCTGAAATGGATGGCCATTTACAGCTGGTTCGCGAGCTTACAGCCATAGGCATGCAGGTACAGATAGGCCATACCCTCGGTACTTACGAAGAGGGTAAGGCAGCGCTGGAAAACGGTGCCACTGGTTTTACCCACTTGTACAACGCCATGTCACGCCTCGATCACCGCGCGCCCGGCATGGTCGGTGCAGCTTTGGCGCATGCGCAGTTTTCAGAAATTATTCCCGACTTGTTGCACGTCCATCCTGGTGCGATCAAGGCCGCCATGCGTGCGATTCCGCATCTGTATTGTGTCACTGATTCCACCGCAGCTTCTGGCATGCCGGACGGGCAATACATGCTGGGCCGCCAGGTCGTGCATAAATGCCTGGGTGGCGTGCGTCTTGAAGACGGCACGCTGGCAGGCAGCACGCTGACCATGGATCAGGCCTTGCGCAATCTGGTCAGTATAGGCCTGGACCTGGAAGATGCATCGAAGCGTGTTTCTACCTACGCAGCCGATTATCTGGGAATGAATGAGCGTGGCCGCCTGCAGGCTGGCAGTTACGCAGACCTGGTTGTACTGGATCGCCAGCTCAACCTCATCGCTGTTTATGTAGAAGGAGAAAAGATTGACCTCGCAGATGCTTAAGGAAGCCAGCTCTTCCGCTGATTTTGTAGCCGAACAACTCAAACATGAAGGTGAGCGCTATGCCGAACTTGGCGCACACCTGCGCGCCAAACCACCCACATCCGTCGTCACTGTTGCTCGCGGCAGCTCAGACCATGCTGCCAATTATGCAGCCTATCTGATCATGGCCAGGGTAGGGCGCATCGTCGCTTCACTGCCCATGTCTCTGGTGACCTTGAACAAGGCCCCACTGGCAGCAAAAGATGCGCTGGCGATTGCGATTTCACAGTCTGGCCAAAGCCCTGACGTAGTTGAGCCTATCCGTTATTTCCGTGAAGGTGGTGCGACTACTGTTGCCCTCGTCAATGACGCAGCATCGCCGCTGGCACAAAGCGCAGAATGGACCATGCCTCTGCATGCAGGCCCGGAACTGAGCGTGGCTGCGACCAAGAGCTTCATTACCTCCCTGGTGGCAGGTGCCCGCCTGGCAGGTCACTGGCAAAACGATGCAGAATTTTTGGCGGCGATAGAACAGTTACCAGAATCCCTGCACGCTGCCACCAAGCTTGACTGGTCACCTGCGATAGAAGTCTTGCAACCCGCATCACGCATCATGGTAGTGGGCCGTGGCATAAGCTTCCCGGTGGCACTGGAGTCTGCACTTAAATTCAAAGAAACTTCCGTCATCCAGGCAGAAGCCTTCAGCGGTGCAGAAATCAAGCACGGCCCCATGGCCCTGATACATGATGGTTATCCATTATTGATATTCGCCACCCGTGGCCCGGCACAAGCTGGCCTGATTGCCCTGGCAGAAGAAATGCGTGGCCGTGGCGCGAATGTCTTGCTGGCAGCACCAGTAGATGTCAAGGAACGTAACCTGACTTTGCCAGTTGCAGCAACGCCTGATCTCGATCCTGTGGTTGCGATACAAGCCTTCTACATGATGGCAGCAAACCTGTCGATTGCCCGCGGTCTCGACCCGGACAAACCTAGGCACTTGAGCAAAGTCACCAAGACAAATTGACGTAGCTGATGCAGCAGGCTATTTTTTAAAAACTTAAAAAATAGATACTGCCCCCAGTATTTTTATTAATAGCAAGATTGGTATGATTAAAATGCGAGATTGCTTAAAAATATTGGGGAGTATGTGTAATAAATCGATTTTGAGGCCTAAGTTGCGCCTGATCTTGAGCGTACTGCTATTGAGTTTTGGCTTGCATGGCAATGCCTTTGCTCTCCAGAAAATCGAATTCTGGACCATGAGCCTGAAGCCAAAATTCATTCCCTATTTTCAGGAACTCGTCAAAAATTATGAAGCACAGCACCCCGGCGTCAAGCTTGAATGGGTGGACTTCCCCTGGGATATTCTGCAATTAAAACTGATCACCGCGATCGCTGCCGGTACACCACCCGCACTGGTGAATTTGAGTGTGCCCTGGGCAGAAGAAATGGCGCGTGATGGTTTGCTCGAACCTGTCGATGCCTTGCTGGCAGCGCCAGGTGCGGCGAATGACTACACTGATGCAGCATTGGCCGACTTGCGTTTCAATGGCAAGGTTTATGGCTTCCCGCATTACAGCAACGTCAATGTCATTGCCTATAATCGCAAGATACTGGCAGCGGCAGGCATCTTCCAGGCACCACGCAGCATGGATGAATTGCTGACCCAGGCAGTCATGATTTCTCTTAAGACTGGCAAGCCTGGCTATGCACCCGCACTTGGCAAGATCGATGGTTTTTTCATGCAGCAGGGTCTGGATTTGCTGCGTGATGGCAAGGCAGTCTTCAATTCACCTGCCCATGTGACCCTGGTCAAAAAATTGGCTGCCACTTACAAGGCAGGTGGTTTTTTAAAAGATAAATTATTTGCAGAAGATAATTTTCCTGCAGTGGTAGATGCCTACCTCGGTGGTCGTTTAGGCGTCATGGTCAGCGCACCGACTGCCATCAAACGTATACAAACTGATGCACCAGAAATTTATGCGCAGACTGGTATCTTTCCCGTCCCTCCAGGACCAACTGGTATCAATGATGGTGGCTGGATGTTCCATTTCGCCATACCCAAAGGCATCAAGAAAAAAGATATCCCAGAAGTTGCCGCCTTCGCCCGTTACCTGACCAGCGATGCCAATCAACTGGCTTTTGCCAGCATGGCAGGCGTCATGCCCACGACCAAGCAGGCATTGGCAAATCCCTATTTCAAGAAAATAGTACCCAATGCCGGCGCATCAGAGCAGGCATTGGCCGTGGCGGCAAACTCCATGAATTCTGCGCGCAGCCTGTATGTCAGCGGCATAGATGATTACGATGAATTGCGCCGCTTCCTGGTCAAGGCCGTCGAAGCGGGCGTTACTGGTCGCCGTGATATACAGGAAGCGCTGGATGAAGCAGCAGTGATCTGGAACCGTAAATTGCAAGGGCCGAAGTTGCCATGAGCAAGCCGCATATATACGCACCTGCGTCCATACCTGCATCTGCATCTGCAACCAGCAAACGACGCAACTTGCTGGCTTATGCCTTCCTGACACCAGCCTTGTTATTGTTGGTGATGTTTTCTTTCTGGCCCGTCATGTATGGCTCTTACCTGAGCTTTACTGACTTCAGCCTGATACGCGAAGTGCATTGGGTGGGCTTCGCTAATTATCGTGCGCTGTTTGCGAATGATATGTTTTTGACAGGGCTTAAAAACTCACTACTGTTTTTGCTGGTCGTACCCTTTACTCAATTGGGCGCTATCTCGTTGGCCGTGCTGGTGAATAATCAATTGCCCGGCATACGCTGGTTTCGCGCCGCCTATTATGTGCCTGTGGTGACGACGGTTTCTGTAGTTGGCATCATGTGGGGCTTCATGTTTCATGAGCAGGGCACGCTCAATTATGTGCTGCTGCAATTACATATCATCGCTGCGCCACTAGGCTGGTTGTCGGATGATGCGCTTGCCTTGTTTGCCGTGATGTTTGTCTCTTTCTGGCGCGGCCTGGGCTGGTATATGGTGATGTATCTGGCTGCCTTGCAGTCACTGCCCGCCGAGATGCAGGAAGCAGCCATACTGGATGGTGCCAATCGCTGGCAACGCTTCTGGCGCATCACCGTGCCTATGCTGAAGCCGACAATACTGGTCTGCAGTATCATGTCGATACTGGCCGCATTGAAAGCTTATCAGGAAGTTGATGTGCTAACCCAGGGTGGACCCATGAATTCCACCTTCACTGCCCTGTATTACGCCTACGACCAGGGCTTGAAGCATCTCAAGCTGCCGCGTGGCCTGGCTGCGAGTTTTGTTGTTTCTCTCTGCTGCATGGCGATTGCATTCGTCTGCCTGCGCTGGCTTAAACCGGGGCACAGGGAATGAGCATGCATATCAAAAAAGTCCTGCGTACGGCTTCACAATATGGCTTGCTCAGCCTGATTGCCATCATCTGCATTTTCCCATTCTGGTGGACGCTGGTGGTGGCGATGTCCACCGAGGGCAATCTGTTTGAATTCCCTCCCACTTTCTGGCCACGTGGTATTTCGCTGGATAATTTTGTCGAGGCTTTCCGCGTCATTCCCATCATCGCTTTCTACAAGAATTCATTGCTGATCACTTTGGCGACAGTGCTAGGCAAGCTGGTCGTGTGCTCACTCGCTGCTTATCCTTTATCGCGCATGCAGTTCAGCGGTAGCAAGCTCATCATGGGCGTGATACTGGCGACCATGATTTTGCCGTCTGAAGTCAATTTCCTGGTCAACTTCATCACCATGACCAAGATATCTCTGGTGAATACTTATACTGCTGTGGTGCTGCCAAACATCGTGACGGCAGTGTCTATATTGTTGCTGAAGCAGGCTTTTGATGAAGTGCCGCAAGACTTGCTCGATGCTGCCCGCGTCGATGGTGCCACAGAATGGACTATCTTTTATCGCATTGTCCTGCCATTGATTACACCGTGGTTGGCAACGGTAGGCATCTTGACAGCGGTAGAGGCATGGAATGAATACATCTGGCCATCGATAGTCATCAGCAAGCCAGAAGATTTTCCTTTATCTGCCGGTGTGCTGTATTTGCGCGGCACTTATGGCAGTAGCACCCGCGTGATTGCGGCAGGAACCATTTTGACAGTTGCACCTATATTGGTCGCCTTTTTATTTACCCAGCGCTTTTTTATGCGCGGCATGGATGGAGCAGTGAAATGACGCAAGACAATAAGCAAGACAATAAGCAAGACAATAAGCAAGACAATAAGCAAGACAATAATGCGCAACAAACCCTGACACGCGAAGAAGCACGCCGCCTGGCCGGACAACTGGTGATGATACGCATGCCCATCACCAGCCTTGACGACGTGTCGGCACAATTTTTAAAAGACAATTATATCCGTGGCATTTGCCTGTTCAGGCAAAACATGGTCGACGAAATCCAGCTGAAAAAACTGACGGCTGATCTGCGCCTTATCTTGGGGGAGGGGGCGCTGATCGGCATCGATCAGGAAGGGGGCGCAGTCGTGCGCTCCACCTGGGTACCGCAGCCCCCGGCGGCAATGTCGCTGGGGGCCAGCGATGATACTGAGCTATGCCGCCAGGTGGGCGCTGCTGTTGCGCGCGGTGTCAAGGCACTGGGTTTCAACTGGAACTTTGCGCCTGTGCTGGATCTGAATAACAATGTCGATAATCCCGTCATCTCTGAACGTTCGTTTGGCTCTGATCCCAAACGCGCCAGTGAACTGGCCCTGGCCTGGATGGACGGCAGCCTGGCTGAAGGCGTGGCCTGCTGTGTCAAGCATTTCCCCGGTCATGGCGACACCAATGTTGATTCCCACCGTGACCTGCCTACCGTGAACAAGAGCCTGGCAGAGTTGCAGGCATTGGAACTGGCACCTTTCCAGACTGCCGTCAGCCGCAATGCGCCAGCCATGATGACGGCGCATATCGTCTATCCCGCACTGGATGCAGAAAACCCGGCCACGATGTCCAAACCCATACTGACGGGCCTGCTGCGCGATCAATGGAATTACCAGGGCGTAGTCATCACAGACGGCATGGACATGCATGCCATAGCAGGTCGCTATGGCGTAGGCAATGCCGCAGTACGCGCCTTGCTGGCCGGTGCCGACATGGTCATGGCACTGGGCACCACAGAGACGCAACTGGAAACCCTGAATGCCCTGACCGAAGTGATTTTGTCTGGCCAGATTTCTCTCGCAGAAGTACAGCAAAAACTGCAGCGCATGGCCGACCTGACCAAGGCTTACCCCTGCATAGACACCGCCTACCAGACCGACATGGCAGACCGCATCCTCATGTCCAGCGCCTGGAAGCGCGGCCTGACTACCCAAGGCAATGCACAACCACCTGCGAAGGGCAGCAAGCTGCGCCTGATCATCAGTGCTGACGTAGTCAGCGATGGCGTATCAGAAGCAGGCATACCGGCAGCAAAAGTCAGCGCCATGCTGGCCAGTTTGTATGATGTAGATACGGTCACCTTTAATAATGCTGACAGCTTTGACTGGAGCGCCTTGCCAGACGATGGCCGCTTCGTCGTGCTGGCATCTACCGTGCGCATACGCTATAGCAAGCAGGTACGCAACACCTGGAAGCCAGACCTGCACTTGGTCCTGTGGAACCCGTTTCAAATGCTGGATATTCAGGCCCCCGCATTGATCACCTACGGCTTTGCACCGCCTGCGATTGATGCCGCACGCGCCTGGTTTGCCGCAGAAGTGGTCGCCAGCGGTCAGATACCGGTTGCCGGTTTCTCTACTGCTGCAGTAGTCCAGGCTTAAGGAACACAAGGAATGGCCGAAGTCAGATTGCAGCAGATCAGCAAATCCTATGGCAATAACCAGGTTTTGCAAGGCATAGACCTGCATGTGCGTAATGGTGAATTCATGGTCTTTGTCGGCCCCTCAGGCTGCGGCAAATCCACGCTCTTGCGCATGATTGCTGGTCTGGAAGATATCAGCGCCGGTGAACTGCATATAGATAATCAACTGGCAAACGACATCCCGCCCGCCAAGCGTGGCCTGGCCATGGTGTTCCAGTCATATGCCCTGTACCCGCATATGACTGTGTATGAAAACATGGCCTTCAGCCTTAGCCTCACCAGCATGAGCAAGGCCGAGATAGATACAGCCGTACAACACGCCGCCAGCATCCTGCAAATGACCCACCTGCTGCAACGCAAGCCACGTGACCTGTCCGGCGGCCAGCGCCAGCGCGTCGCCATAGGCCGCGCCATCGTGCGCAAGCCCGGCTTGTTTTTGTTTGATGAACCGCTATCCAATCTCGACGCCAGCCTGCGCGTACAAATGCGTATAGAACTCAGCAAGCTGCACAGAGAGCTTGCCGCCACCATGATTTACGTCACGCATGATCAAGTAGAGGCAATGACCCTGGGCCAGCGCATCGCCGTATTCAACGGCGGCAAGATAGAACAAATAGGCGCTCCACTGGAACTCTACGACAAACCCGCCAACCTCTTCGTCGCAGGCTTCCTCGGTTCACCGAAGATGAACATCGTGAAGGCCAAGGTATTGCGCAATCTGGGTAATGAGGTAGAACTGCAACTGGCAGCAGGCACCCATATCAACGTCCAGCTTGATGCCAGCAATTTGCAGACAGGTAACGAAGTCAGTCTCGGCATCCGGGCCGAACACATCCAACTGGCATCACAAACCACAGAGCACAGCAACCAGCTTGAAGTATGCATCAGCTTTGTTGAACATCTGGGGGATGCTGCCATCGTCTATGCGACACTGGCGGGTGAAGCAAATCTGTTCGCCATCAAGCTGCCAGCGGATACTTCAGACCTTTATGCGGGGGCTGATCTTTGCATACAACTGCCAGGGCATAGGTGTCATGTGTTTGATGGCCATGGGTTGGCAGTGAGGGATTAGCAGCACAATGCTTTCACCTACTCTTTGACTGCAGCCTTAAAGTTTTTATAAACGGTCCATTCTGGGTCAGGTGATATTTGGAATTCTATTGGCAAGTCTGAGAATTCTTTAAGCGCCAGATTCAATTTACGTTTGAAAGAGCTGCTTGACTTTGCATAGTATTTCCACTCACGCACATTATTGCCGGTAGATACTATCGTGAGCGTGGCCAAATTATCTTTGTCGAGTAGAGGTAGAAGAGTATCTTCAAATTTGTCCATTTTTACACGCTCATCAGTAGATGGCATGCCCTTGTTTCCAAAATATGTCCAGGTAAGCGTCACTTGATCTGGATACTGCTTAATATTGTAACTATTTTTAAATTCTTTGAGGTAACGAAATACGATGACACTATCATTTGTTCGATGTTTTGAAGTTGCCGTCGCCCAAATCTGAGCAGATGCATTAGGGATAATTATGAATGCACTAAAACAAAATAGAATTTTTAGCAGGAAGGGTGAGGTGTACTGTCAATAGCGGACACTCATGTTCTAAGCTGCCTGTGAGTGCCGATTAAAATTTTCAGCAAATAAGGCTGGCGATATATTGCCAAGACGCGAGTGACGTCGCTGGCGGTTATAA
>NZ_JBMPOT010000041.1:0-10671 GCF_049340425.1 Undibacterium sp. JH2W
CACAGAAAGCTATGCCGGAACGAACGGACGCCTGTTATTCTCCAGTGATGCCAATGGCAATACCGTCACCTATGGCTACACCGGTGACTACCTCAGCACCATCACCAGCGCCAATGGCGACAAAGTCGACTTCAGCTATACCGGTGCCAACCTTGCCCAAGAAAGAATCATCCTCGCAGACGGCACAATCCAAAGCAGCACCTCCTACAGCTACGATACCCAAAACCGCCTGACCCAGATCAAACTAGACCTGACGCCAGGCGACGACAGCATTGCTGATGGTAAAGTTTACGTCACCAACTACACCTATGCAGGCAATAACAACCTCATCACTGGAGTGAGTCAGACAGATGGTACCCAACTCAACATCACCTATGTGAAACTGCAAGGGACAGACCGTGTCGCCAGCCTGACCGATGCCCTGGGCCGCGTCACCACCTTCAGCTATGACCTGGCCAGCCAAACCACCACCGTCACCGATCCCTTAGGGAATAAAAACACCTATACCTATGACGACAAACAGCGTTTTAGTCAAATTACCGGTCCTGTTGTCGATGGCGTCATCCAAAAGGTCCAATATCAATACGATGCCGCAGGCAAATTAATCCAAGCTACCGACGCCCTAGGCAATGTCACCATCAATACCTACGACAGCCATGGCAACCTACTAAGCCAGACGGACAGTCTGGGCGATCGCGTAGAACGCACCTATGGTCCACAAAACCAGCTCCTGACATCCACCGTTTACCGCGCACCTGCCAGCAATGGCCAGGCTGCCAGCCAACCCGAAACTACACGCACTGTCTATGACGCGCGTCGTAATCCACGCTTCGTCGTCAGCGCCCAAGGCAGCGTCACCGAATTCCGCTATGACAATCTGGGACAGCGCATAGCCACCATCAGCTATCCTGCAGCCAGTTACAATCTTACCGGCCTGAACGCCAGCCAAAGCCTGAGCAATGCCGATGTGGAAACCTGGTCCGCAGCACAAAACCCGGCACAGATCAGCCGCACCGACTACCAATACAATAGTCGTGGTCAACTCAGCAGCATGACCAGCTATAACACAGTCGATGCCAATGGCAACGGCATACTCGATGGCAAAGAATCAAAGAGCCAGTACAGCTATGATGCAAGCGGCAATCTCCTGTTCAAGATCGACGCTGATAATAACCAGACCAGCTACGTCTATGATGGTTTAGGCCGCGTCTTGTCGACGACAGATGCCCTGGGACACAGTTCCGTCAATCTGTATGACGACGCCAAGCACACCATCACCCAGACCCAGGCCAATGGCCGCATAGACACTGCTGTTTATGATGCGGCAGGCCAACTGATCTCCACCATCGCTGGTGGCCAGGCGCAAAGCGAATACCGTTACGATGCCCTCGGACGCCTGAGCGTCAGCACAGATGCGACAGGTATCAAACAACTCTACATCTATGATGCTGCCGGTAACCTGCAAGGCCAGGTTGATGGCGATGGCAAAGTCACCCAGTATGTCTACAATGCCCTGGGGCAGCGCATACAGACCATTCAGCACAGCGTGGCTTTGAATGCAACCCAGATTGCCCAACTGATCAGTAATACCGATACGACAGCCATACCTGCAACGACACAACCGTCAGGCTCACCAGCAACATCGCCAGCAACGCCACCGTCTTCTACCGCTGTTACAACGCCAGCGACGACCTCATCAGCCGCGCCTGTCACACCAGCACCAAGCAATCCGGTAGTGAGCACCTCAGACTGGAACACAGCGACGGCCTACCTCATGGGCGACCAGGTTAGCTATAACGGCAAAGTCTACCAGGCACGCAGTAATAATCAGGGCAGTGCACCCGCCAGTAATGCTGCATGGCTGGAAGTTGTTTCTATCAATAGCGTTGCTGCCTGGTCAGACAGTCAATACTACTTGGCGGGCCAGACCGTTAGCTTCAATGGGCAAGTCTATCTGGCCCGCTGGGACACCGGCCTGGGCAACACGCCAGGTGTCGACAAAGTCTGGACACAAGTACCAGCACCAGGCACGACACGTCCCTGGATGCCAGGGATAGAATATGTTGGCGGACAGCTAGTCACCCATGACGGGCAGCTCTGGAAAGCAAACTGGACCAGCACTCCTGGTCAGGCTCCTGGTGTTGATCATGTCTGGAGCCAGGTGGTTCCAGCGGGCACCAATCCACCCTGGTCCGCAGGTCCGGAATATGCACAAGACCAAATCGTCGATTACCAGGGCCAGCATTGGAAAGCACGCTGGCCTACCCAGGCTAATGTACCAGGGGATTCCCAGGTATGGGCACAAGCCCCTGATGCTGGTACTCATGCCCCCTGGGGCGCAGGTGTTACCTATATCGGTGGCGAAACCATCAGCTACAATGGCCACCTGTGGCTGGCCCAATGGTTCACCAAGGGTGAAACACCAGGTGCCGAGTCTTCCTATGTCTGGGCAGAGCAGGGCATAGCAGAGCCGCCGGTTCAGCCTCCGGTCGAACCTCCTGTCACGCCACCAGTCACACCGACCGTGCCAGCCCGAGTCTTCTACGACCTGCTGCCCATGCTGACCAGTTCAGCCAATGACCTCATCAGTCGCAGCTTCTATGATGCCGCTGGTCACTTGAGTAAAACCGTCAGCGCTGCAGGTGCCGTGACAGAATACCAATACGACGGCGCAGGTAACCTGCTGACCACCGTGCAAAGAGCCACGCAGATCAACACGGCAACACTGACTGTCAACACCCGTGCCCAGGATGTCGTCGTGGCAGCCCATGCCGATGACAGAAGCGCGACCCACTTCTATGACCTCAACAACCAGCTCACAGGTACTGTCGATGCGGAAGGCTACCTCAGCCAATACCGCTACGACAGCGCAGGTCGCCGTGTTGAAGTCATCCGCTATGCCACTAAAGTCAGCGTAGCCGTCACAAGCACCAGCAGCTTCGCCAGCCTCATTCCGTCTGCCAATACCGCCGACCAGCACAGCTACGCCATCTACGACAACAAAGGCCAGTTGATGGGCAATGTCGATGCCGAAGGCTACCTGACAGAATTGCGTTACGACGCCAATGGCAATGCCCTGGGCAGCACACGCTATTACAATAAAGCCAAAGGGCCTGTGGCTGCCAGTTCTGCTCTGGCCAGTTTGCGCCCTGCAGTCCATGCTGAAGACCAGACCAATAGCCAAACCTTTGATGCCCTCAACCGCGTCCTCACCAGCACCAATGCCGAAGGCACCCTAAAACAATACCAGTACGATATCGCTGGGAACCTGACCAAAGTCATCGACGCTGCCGGCACTGGAGACATCCGCATCAACAACCAGCGCTATGACCAATTGGGTCGCGTCATTGCCACCCTGTCTGGACTGGGCAGTGCCCAACTGACTGGTAACCAGAGCCAGCAAGAAGTCGACGCCATCTGGACACAATATGGCACCAGCTATACTTACGATACTGCTGGCCGCCGTGTCAGCATGACAGACCCAAATGGCAATAAAACCCTGTTTTACTATGACCAGAGTGGTAACCTGACCTACACCATCGATGCGCTTGGTGGAGTGCAAGAACGTAAATATAACAATCTCAATCAACTGACAGGCACAGTCCAGTATGGTGATCCGCTCTCCATCATGAACGGCTTGAATGGCGGCTTGGTCAATGACAGCTTGCGCACCGCAATTGCTGGTATCGCCAATAGCGCCCATGACAGCAAGACTGCCATCAGCTATAACGCAGCGGGGCAAATAGACAGCATCACAGATCAATTGGGCACCGTCACCAGCTTCACTTATGATGCCTTTGGTGAACGCCTGACCACGACCGTCAACACAGACAGTAGCCATGTCCTGACACAGTTGGCGCGCTATGATCACCGTGGCTTGCAAACTGGTTCCACCACAGACCCAACAGGCGCATTAGTTGTCGCCAGCGTCGAGTATGACGCCTTTGGCCGCATCACCCGTACCGTCGATGGTAATGGCAATGAACGCCTGCTCAACTATGATCGCCTGGGCCGCGCCGTTAACAGTACGGATGCAAACCACGTACAACGCGCTATCAACTATGACGCCATAGGCCGCATCCTGACCCAGGCTGACGGCAACGGCAATACCGTGACCTACACCTATGACACCGCTCACCGTGGCGTTACCGTCACTACGGCAGAAGGCGTCAAGGTCAGCAGTATCCATAATCGCCAGGGTCAGACCAGCAGTGTCACCGATGGGAATGGCTATACCACCATCTACGAGTACGACACTAATGGTGCCTTAGTAAGTTCCGTCAGTGAATTAAATAGCGCCAACAATATTTATGACCATGCCAACCGCCTGATCCAGACGACAGATGCCAATGGCAACAAAGTCAGCTATCACTATGATGCTGCCAACCATCTGCTGTCACGTACGGTCGATGCCGACGGCCTGGCACTGACCACAAGCTACCAGTACGATGCCAAGGGCCAACAAGTAGTCATGACCGATGCCAATGGCATCGTCACCCTGACCAATTACGACCTCAAGGGCCAGGTCACTAGCCAGGTTGTTGACCCTACCGGCCTTAATGCCATTACCCGCTACAGCTATGACCAGCGCGGCAAGGTACTCACCGTCACCAGCCCGGCAGGTAATGTCATCCAGTATGAGTATGATGCCCTGGGTCGCCGCATTGCCGAGCACACTGACCCGGCGGGCCAGAATCTCACCCGTCGCTATCAGTACGATGACAATAACAATGTCGTTGCTGCACGCGATGCGAACGGCAACCTGACACGCTATGTCTATGACAGCAACAACCGCCTGGTCTACACCATCAATGCCAGCGGCGCAGTGCAAAAGAACAGCTACGACAACGAAGGCCGCGTCACCGCCACCGTCAACTATGCCACCGCGATTTCCCTGACAGGTTTAAGCGAAATAGCAACAATCGCCGACGTGACAGCCAGAGTGCATGCAGACAGCCTGCGCGATGTACAGCAAAACCGCGTCTATGACAAAGATGGTCATCTACGTTACAGCATCGATGGCACCGGCAGCGTTACCCGCTACACCTATGATGCCAATGGCAATGTCATAGAACGCATCAGCTATGCCAAAGACATTTCCCTGGCAAGCTGGGTGCCGGGCACCATGCCAACTGTGGTCCCTGATGTAGCCCACGATCGGCGTGTACAAACTATCTATGATGCGCTGAACCGCCCCGTCTATGTCATCAGCGGTACTGGTACTATCACCAAAACCATCTATGACGCCAATGGCAACGTGGTGGATGTCGTCAGTTATGCCAAATCGCTGCCAGCCAATACACCCATAACACTGAATGCACTGGCAACAGCGACAGCAGCTTTGGCTGATGCGGCGCATGATGCCCATGTCCACCGTACCTATGATGTCGCCAACCGCCTGAGCTGGAGCGTCGATGCCACAGGTGCCGTGACCCATATGGTGTACGACAAAAATGGCAACCTGATCAAACAAGTCAGTTACGCCAATACCGTCGCCGCCAACGCTGCCGCAGAAACCGTGCAAGCCAGCGATGCCGACCGCGTCACCCTGATGAGCTATGACGATGCCAATCGCCTGTCTTACCAGGTCAATGCCGATGGCAGCGTCAGTCACTATGTCTACGACGCTAATGGTCAACTGGCCCAGCGTGTTGCCTATGCCAATGCCATCGCTGCGCCAAATGCATCTACCCAACTCGGCAGTAGCGAGATTGCCAGCCAGCTGCATATCGATAAAACACAAGACCGCAGCACCCGTTATACCCATGATAGTGCTGGCAGGTTGATATTCACGGTAGACAGCCAGGGCGCCGTTACCGAGAACCGTTACGACGCAAATGGCAATGTCACCGCCAGCGTCAGCTATGCACACACCATAGAAGCGTCCACGATGTTGCCGGTTGTCCAGTCAGACATGATACGCAACCAGTTGCAGCCTGATCCTCTCAATGACCAGGTCCATCAACAAGTTTATGACACCAACGGACGTGTACTCTTCAGTGTGGACGCTATGGGTTATGTTAAAGGCTATAGCTACGATGCGCTGGGTCGCCTGGGCAGTGTTACCGACTATGCTAAAGCCTTGTCACCAACCCTCTCTGCCGGACTTGGCAAACTCGATGCTACTAGTGCCATGCCAGGCAGCACAGCTGATGATCAGGTCCAGACTTATCAATACGATGCTGATGGGCACCTCGTCGCTCATACTGATGCCCTGAACAAGACAGAACGTTTCAGCTATGACGGCTTGGGTAATCGCCTCAGCTACAGCAATAAAGTTGGTGCCACCTGGACTTATGACTATGATGCCGCCGGTCGTCTGCTGAGTGAAACCTCGCCTGTCGTCAGCATGGCCAGTGTTAGCCTCAATGTTGGCGGCATTTTACAGGTAGGCGCAACAGTCAATGCCGCCCTCGTCAGCCGCATGACCTACGATGCGCTAGGCAACCTCATCAGTCGTACTGAAGCAGAAGGTCGCACAGAACAACGCATCACCCGCTTTGAATACGATGCACTGGGTCGTCAGACCAAGAGCATCTATCCAGCCAGCTATGTGTATGACGGGGCGGGTGATAACTTGACAGTCAACGGCGCCAATAGCCTGGCATTCGCATCAGAAAGGTCTGCAGTCCTCGAAGCCAGCGTTACTTACGACAGCTTTGGCAATGTCATCGCCAGCCGTGACGTGGCCGGTAATTACAGCTACCGCAGCTATGACAAACAAGGCCGCGTCAGCTATGACATTGATGCCCTCGGCAACGTCACCGGCTACAGTCGCAATAGCTTTGGCAATGCTACCTCAGTCACGCGCTATGCCAGCGCCATCAATGCCAGTGCCGTCAGCGGCCAGGCAGGCAAGGCACCCCTCAGCAGCCAGGTCGCTACAGCACTGGTCAGCCTCGACCATAGCCAGGACAGGACCAGCACCAGCCGCTATGATCAACTAGGCCGCACAGTAGAAACTACCGAACCTGCTACCTGGGTCAACAACGGTGGGGCAGGTGAGACCAGTGTTCTGGCCGCCAAAGTCACGCGCTACAGCTATGATGCGCTTGGCAACCTGTCACAAACTGCTGAACTGAGTAATCCTGCCAATGATAGCTGGGCGATCAGCCGCTATTTCTATGACAAACAAGGCCAGAGAACAGCCAGCATCAATGCCCTGGGCTATGTCAGCTCCCGGGTTTATGATGCCCATGGCAATGTCATTAATAGTACTGAATATGCCAATCCAGGCAGCGTCAATGCGGCTGGCAAGCTGGTCTTGCCAGTTAATAGCAACGATGACCGCACTAGCTTGTTTGCCTATGACAAGGCCAATCGCCAGATCAGCCAGACCCGCCTCAATGTGGCTTTTAGTGATGATGGCTATGATGCCACAAAAAATATCACGAATAATGGCAATGCTGGCCAGCGTAGCCGCGGCAATATCACCACCAGCGTAGAATACGATGCCCTGGGTAATGTCATCAGCAGTACCGATGCACTGGGCAACCTTAGCTACCGTTATTACGATGCCTTGAACCGCTTGAGGGCAGTGGCAGAGCCAGGTAGTGTCACAGACCTTGGCCGTCAACTGACCACACTCACTGAGTATAGCCGTGATGCCTATGGCAATGTCGTCATGAAACGCGACTATGCCAATGGTGCCAGTTCTGCCGCGCAGTATGGCTATACGATCAATAGCATCAGTAACGACGATCGTATCAGCCTGGCCCGCTATGACAGCCGCAATAACGTCATCCAGAATGCCGATGCCAATGGGGTCAACCACTTTGCCTCCTACGATGCACAAAACCACTTGCGCAAACAATGGCAAGCCGTATCCGGCAGTGATGGTGTACATACCCTGTTCACCGCCTACGAATATGATGCCCTGGGCCGTCGTACTGCCAGCATCACCCCTGGCAGCAACGTCTTGCTCAGTGCCAACGGTGGTCAGATCAGTATCATCAACCAGAATCAGGCAGCGGTTGTACGCAGTGAAGTCAGCTACAACGCCTTTGGTGATGTTGTTCGCGAGCGCAGCAATGGCCAGGATGTCGCCAGCTACGATTATGACAATGCCGGCCACCTCTGGCGTACCAATAGCGGTGGCGTCACCCGCGTCATGCAATACGACTTGCGGGGCCGCCAGACTGTCACGCTAAGTAGTGCTGGCATCAGTGCCGCCAGTCTCAATCTTGGCAAGGGCGACCCCCTGGCCACCCTCAGTACCGCCCATGAAGCTGACAGCGTTGCAGGACTGCGCCGCAGCAGCACCCAGTACGATGCCCTGGGCCGTGCCACCACCCTGAGCTTGCCAACCCGCGATGGCCAGACCCCCGTCATCCACCAAAGCTTTGACCGCTGGGGCAACCTGACCAGCCGCAGTGACCTCAACGGCTACGGCGGCGTCACCACCTACCAGTACGATGCTAACAACCAGCTGATACGCCAGAGCAGCCCCGATGCCGCTGGCCAGCAAAGTACCAATAGTGCCGTCACAGAATTTTATTACGACCGCCTGGGCCGCCAGACCGCCAACCGCGACGCCAACGGCAACGTCACCCGCCTGAGCTACGACGCCCGTGGCCAGTTGATACAAGAAACCCATGCCGATGGCGGCATCGTCAAACACGCCTACGACTACTTCGGCAACCAAGTCCAGGTCACTGATGCCAATGGCAACCACATCGCCTACCAGTACGATCACCTGGGCCGCCTGCTCCAGAGCAGCACCGATCCGGTAGGTCTGTACGGCACCAGCACCGGCAATGTCACAGGCAGCCAGCAAAGCCTCATCAGCCGCGGCAGCTACGATGAAGCAGGGCGCGTTATCGCCAGGACCAATGCCAATGGAGAAACCACCAAATACGGCTACGACTTGCGCGGCAACCTCGTTATCACCACCAAACCCCTGGGCCAGTATGACCAGTATGCCTACGATGCCCAGGGCAACCAGATCGCCAACCGCGATGCCAATGGCAACATCAGCACCTGGCAATACAATGTTCAAGGCCAACTGCAAAGCCACAAAGACATCGGTGGTGCCACCTACAGCTATCGCTATGACAGCGCAGGCCAACTGCTGCAACAAACCAATACCCGTGGCCAGAACCTCAACTACCACTACAATGAAGCAGGGCAAGTCACCCAGATCCGTGATCTCGCGACTGACAAGACCACCCTGTACAGCTACAACCTCGCAGGCAAGCACACCCGCGAACAAACCATCCAGGCTGATATCAGCCTGCAAAACACCAAACTCAGCTACAACGCCCAAGGGCAGGTATCCCTCATCGAAGCCCTCGATGAGGGATACACCAGCGCCCTTGAGTACGACAAAGCCGGAAACCTCAGCCACGAACTCAATATCCAGACCGCCCAGACAGCAGGTACGACAACGCGCCAGGTCAGCATCAGTGGCAGCAGCCACACCGTCAGTCATGAGACAGTACAAAGCAACGCCTCAGTGCATAACAACAGCTATGCCTATGACAGCATGCAAAGGCAGACCCTGGTTGAAGGTGCCAACAACAGCAATGCTGCCGACCAAAGTAATCTCACCGCCAGCCAGGGCCATCTGCTGACCTACGACAAGAACGGCAACGTCGCCAGCGACACTGCCTGGGGCAAAGAACTGGTGGCGCAAATCCCGTGGGGCAGTAATGGTCAGCCCGATGTCAGCCGCAGCACCTATATCGTGCGTGAAGGCATGATCACCCGCTACTTCAGCTATGACGCTGCCAACCGCGTCAGCAAAGTAGCGGTCGCCAGCTATGACCAGCTAGGCAAAGCCCTGCCGCAGTACTTTGCGACGGTGGTTGACGAACGTAAGTATGATGGCGCAGGCCGCACCCTGCAGCAAGGTATCAACAGCGGCATGGCAGCAGGTTATCTGCAAGCCCTGCAAAACACCCAGTTGGCCACCTTCGCAGAAAAGACCACACAGGATATCCACTATTACAATGCCAATGGCTGGCTCATCAGCGAAGTCAATAACAATATCCAGGGATTAAGCCAGCATTCTGTCAACTACGGTAACTATGATGCTGCAGGTAATCTGCGTGCCTACAGCAGCAGCGACAATGCACGCAACTACGTCAACGTCAGCTATGATCTGAGCTTGAGAGAAGGTTATTTGCGTACTGCATCACAATCCACCTTCACCAATGGTCAATGGGTAGAATTCAACCAATGGACCACACAGCAAATCAGCTATGACGCCAATGGCAAGCAGACGCAAGTCACCAACACAGACCGCTACATCAACAACACGACGGTCACTTCCATCAAACATCAAGTCACTGATGCGTATGGCCAGGTCCTGCTGAGTGAGCAAGCCAATGTAGCAACTAGCAACCTGATTGTGAATGGTCAGGTATTTAATAGCTGGACGGGGGCGAACCACAATAACTTTGCGGCCAATAATGGCAATGGCACCGGCAAGACTGATGTGTGGGTGGAGCCAACGCCTGCACCAGTCCAAGCTGCAGCAGCGCAGTCAGTGCAATCAGCACCACCAACCGCGGCATTGTTTGCGGCACGGGCCATGTTTAATATGGCGGTGGTTGACGATGGAAAAGAGGTTGCTGATGCTGCTGACGTCAGTGAAATGAGTCTGGATGCTGGGGATGAAGCTGGGAATGAAAGCGCAAGCTTTAGTCCAATGTCGTTCATGATGATGCG
>NZ_JBMPOT010000042.1:0-10307 GCF_049340425.1 Undibacterium sp. JH2W
CCGTCTACGGCACCTCCAGCCTGTGGTACCTGATTGCCGACGCCAATGGCCTCACCGCCGAGAGCAGCCTCACTGAAGGCAATGTCATTACCATTCCGAATACCGCGCAGACGGGGAGGATTGATAGTCAGCGATTCAAGGTTTATAACGCCAGTGAGATTGAAGGCAGTAAGATGCCTAACATGGCTTCGCCAGGGCCAGGCGGATGTGCCATCGTGACGCAGATCATCTCCCTGGTAGTGCAGATTGTTGTCACCGCCTACACAGGCAACCCCATGCTGGGCAACCTGGCAGGACAAGCCATCAACAACATAGGCGGCATCCAGCATGGCTTTAATGCCAAGTCATTTGCCACGTCAGTTGTTTCCTACTACGTGCCCCAAATCCCGTTTGTGGATTCAAATGTCCCGGCAGCAGGCTTTATCAATGCCGTAGGCAACAACCTCGTCACCCAGGGTGTACTGGTTGCTACCAGATTGCAAGACAAAATAGACTGGAAACAGGCCGCGGCAGCGGGAGCGGCCAGTGTTATTACCGGCCAATTCAACGAATGGTTTAAAGAGACCCCGGTCAATCCAGGAGAAACAACAAGCGAAAGAGTAGACGTCAACACCAGCGGCAAATCCCTGCCAGACGTCAGCATCAACGGCGTCAACCCGGCAGAAAGCTGGGGACATGCCTTCATGCGAGACGGCCTCACCAACCTCGCCACCAGCATCAGCACCAGCCTCATCACTACCGGCAAGGTAGACTGGCAAAACGCCATCATCAACGGCCTGGGCAGTGGCTTAGGTGCGGCAGCGAACAACCTCATAGGCCAGACAGCCTGGGGGCAGGAACGCCTGAAGGCGCTTGAGGCAGAACGGGCCAAGGCTACACCTAAACTGGGGGATGAACTGCTCAACAAGCTGCTCAATGGCAGGAGCTCAGTGTGGGGGGTGTTGACGAATAAAACTCAGTCTGACAGTGGGGTTACACGTCTAAGCACCGTAGGTGTGGAACCTGCAACCCAGCCAAGTGCGAATCAGTTAGGCTTTACGTCAGACATATTCTCGAGATGGCGTGCTGCTGAACAAGCGAAAGAAGATGCACGGGTTGCATTTGAAGCGCAGGATGAGACCAGGCGCTTGAGTCAGCGCGAGCCTTTGGGTAGTGGCGGGAAGTCGATTGAGGACTGGAAGAATTTGAATGACACAGTGGGTTATTCATTTGGTAGCGACGAAGTGGATCGCCAGGCAGCTGAAAATTTGAGCGACAGTAAGTTCCGTTTGCATAAGCCTGGACAGTTTGTCGATTTCTCACTTAAATCTAATTCTCAGCCAGACACTCAACAAAAAGAAGCCGCTGTTCGTCCTAGAGTATTGGATATATTGGTTGATCAAGTGGTATCGTCGTCATACAAAGATAAATCAGCGGATGTCTTGCAAAATGCGGGATTATTCGACTCACAGGTAAGTGATGCAGAGTTAGGTAAAAACCTATTGAACACACTAAAAACTGTTGATTATCTGCCGGATTCTATTCAAGTTGCTCATGCTGGTGGGCCGCTTGATGATCTTCTATTTAACTTGAAGAAAGATCCTAAGGCTTTGAGACAGGAGCTGAATAAAGACAGTCAAAGTCTGTACGGAGTGGCAAAAGGTACCGGAAAATTTGCATTAGAACCTTTAATGTTTATTGCTGATCAGGCTAATTTAGCTTTGAATATTTCTACCGGCGGATTATATGCGCAAGTAAGCGATATTCCTTATCAAGCTGCACAACGGAATATTGCGCGTTCTCAAGGCATGTATAAATTCGCCAAAGAAGGTTCTGAATTTGCTTTAAATTTTACAGCAAACTTAGTAAATAATCCTATGGCGGTGTACGATGAACTTTCGAAGCGTGCTGAAAATTATACTGATAAATACAAAAATTTATCTACTTCAGAAGCTTACGAAAAGGGTACATATGACTTCCTTACTGTTGCTAGTTTTGCATGGCCAGTAACTGATTTTTTAAATACTGGACTCCAGGTTTCCAAGCGGGCTGCCCAATATTCATTTGTTCGAAGCGATAGTGAAGCGGTAATTACGACGTCAAAAAAAGCAGCTGTAGCAGAAACAGTTACCGACGTTGTGACACCAAAACCTACTATTAACGATACTCCATACATCTATTTGTTAGATAAGAATGGTCGTGAAACTATTCCACTATTTATAGCAGGCCCTGAAGCCATTAAAAACGGATGGATACAGAAGGCAGTGGGGTTTACAGGTGAAACATTAGAGGGATTAAAGAGTGAGCAAGAAGCAAGGGCAGCGGTGCAAAAGATTGTTGATAATGGTTTTCCAACGAAAGGGACAAACTACAACGTTATTGATCAAAAGTATGGTTCTGAGACAACGACTTTATTGCAAACAAATAATGGAACGCCTATTTTCCGCGGTGTTTCAGAAGACGCCAGTTTGTCATTGGAGCATTTCAGAAACAATGCAGATCCGGGAAATTATTTGGTAGTATTTAAAACCGATGGTCCCAATGGAATTGTACTTGACAAAGTTCTTCTTGATAATCAATCTCGACTGTCAACTGGATGGGAAAATGTTCTTAAAAATGGCAAGAACATGAATGAATCAGAAACATCCGTTTTTTATTATGAGGCACACAAGAATCTAGTAGAAGCGAGGCTTTTCTTCATGGAGCCAAATAGGAAAGTTAAACCACTGGGTGTAGTTTGGGAGAAAAAGCGATGAGCGAAATAAATCAATTGCAGGAGCGTTGGAAAACAGAAGAAGGCAATCGTATAATGCAGTCTGTATTGACTCAGCGTTTTGATTTGACACATCAAGAGAAAGTGGAGCTGTCGAGTGATGGCTTGATTACTGATTTAAGGGGAATTGACCTTTCTGGACGAGAGCTTAAAGGGTATTTGGTAGGTGATACTGATTTTCGTTGGGCAAATTTAAAAAATTGCTCTTTGACTGATCCGCTTTTTGAAGCGAATTTTTCTTTTGTAGATTTCAGCAACTCTTTTTTAAAGCACTGCGATATTTGGGATACCAAGGTTAAATCTGCCAACTTCGAAGGCGCGACATTACAAAAATTGTTGTTTGTTAATGCAGATGCTAGGAATGCTTCATTTAGAAATGCGAAGTTAGAATCTGTCGAGTTTCAGTATACAGATTTAAGAGGTGCAAGTTTTGATGGTACAGTATTCGAGAATTGTCGTTTTTTTCGCGTAAAACTGGATATGAAAAACAAAGAAATATGGGAGAAATTTAACGAAAAGCAATGCGTATTAAAGTTTGTAGAATGGTGCGAGCCATAATAATATTTGTGCCTGCTGCTGCGAGTGCCCTTGCCCTGTTCAGCGTTCAGTTAAACCAAATCACTTCGCCAGACCAGCATTTTTTTGCAAAACTGGCGAAGGTTTTGGTCCAGTTGAACACTGAACAGATCATTTTTAATCATCGCGAACAAAAAATATTGTTCGCCTGATTAAAATGTAAGCGATTTATTTGCCAAAGACGAGCACCACCCTGAACACCTAAAAATGTTCAAAATTAAAAGCTATTTTGTTTTATGAGAAGTCCGGTTAACGCTGCAAATAGTAACCAGTCAGCAAACCATCCCAGGCACTAAAATACTGAACAGATTTCGGCGCTGAGATATAAGGATCAACACCAGTCCACACCTCAGCAGGCGTATACCCATGCAAATGCTGATGCGGCCTGATGAAGTTATACCAGGTGGTAAAATCGTTCAACATGCAGTCGAGCATCATGCCATTGACAGGCG
Source organism: Undibacterium sp. JH2W (assembly GCF_049340425.1). Taxonomy (NCBI): domain Bacteria; kingdom Pseudomonadati; phylum Pseudomonadota; class Betaproteobacteria; order Burkholderiales; family Oxalobacteraceae; genus Undibacterium; species Undibacterium sp. JH2W. Next base: position 3,781 of record NZ_JBMPOT010000042.1, read on the forward strand.
TGGTCAGATTCAATTTCTCTTTGAGCGTTAAAAACAAACGCTCAATTCTCCCGTTCTGCCAAGGCTTGCCAGGCGCACTGAATTCCTGATGTATCCCTAATTCTTTTAGAGCCCGTCTAAATTTTTTACTGCGAAAAACAGACGCATTATCCGTGCGAATAATTTTCGGTTGACCAAACAACTGCATCGCATCTTTAATGCATTCCAGTATCGTCACTGACGTCGCAAGCTCCAAGCGCTGCAACAACAAATTCATCCGTGTACCATGATCCACAATACCCAGGATAAAATGAGTCACGCCAGATGAATCCATTTTACCAGTACCATCAATACGCCAACGCAAATTCGCAGGACCGGGTTCCAGAAAACGATTCCGCGTTTCCTTGCGAATGGCTTCCATCTCAGTGCAGTGTTTCTGTATCCAGTTATACACCGTCCCCAAACTAATCGTCATCCCTCTGTATGCATAGAGCCGATTAAACTCCATCGTGATCTGCCGATAGCTTTTACCTTCTGCAAATCTTTCCAGCACAAAATGTAAAACCCAGCGTGGCTTGGGCTTGCCAGTTCGTCTTCTCAACCGCTTCACATAAAACTGTTTAACCGGTGGAAAGAGAACAGAAAATTGCTCTTGCCCGTGCCAGTTGAAACTGCAAAACCAGCACTGAACGCGTTTCAGAAAACCTGAAATCAGGCTCAAAAGTATATCTAAAACCCAGCAAAAAATCACCTCAAAATACACATTCGCCATCAACATAAAAAATAAATTCACTCAAAAAATATCAAGCGATACTGGATACTAATAAAAGCCAGCATGCAATACGACGCCGTTGGCAACCGCACCCGTGTCACCGGCAGCGATGGCAGCAGCCAGCACTGGGAATACGACGCTGGTGGCAACGTCACCCTGTATGCCGAAGGCAAAGGCGGCATGCTCACCAAGTCCACCCGCAGCCGCTACGACCAGAGTGGCCAGGTCCTGTGGAGCCGTACCGACACCGACCCTGGCACCCCAAAAGCCAGCATGCAGGAAACCTACAACCGCTACGACAATGCAGGTCACCTCATTGCCAGCAGCCTGCACATGATCGACGACAAGGTCAACAAGACCTTCCAGTACCTCTACGACATTGATGCCACGGGTCAGCAAAACCGCATCCGCGCCTTTGGTGATGCCAACGGCAACAGCATCCTCGTCTATAACGAAAACCACCAGCTCGTCATCGTCAACCAGGGCAAGGGCGATGGTAAAGACAGGGCAGAAACCAGCCGCTACATCTATAACGCCGACAACCAGATCCTCAGCAAGATCCATGATGACGGCAAACACGGTATAGAAAGGATGGAGTACCACTACACCAACGGCAACATCGAAGCGCAGACAGGTGTCGATGCTGAAGGCAAGAACCAGAGCAAGCTCGACACCGGCAACTACGCCTTCTTCCAGATGCTTGATGACAGCCACCCCGGAGGTGTCAGCCATTACACCATCAGGTCAGGTGACACCCTGCAAGGCATTGCCAGCGCCGTCTACGGCACCTCCAGCCTGTGGTACCTGATTGCCGGCGCCAATGGCCTCACAGCCGAGAGCAGCCTCACTGAAGGCAATGTGATCACCATTCCGAATACCGCGCAGACGGGTCGGATTGATAGTCAGCGCTTCAAGGTTTATAACGCCAGTGAGATTGAAGGCAGCAAGATGCCTAATCTCACCATGCCGCAAGGAAGTGACGGCTGTGGTGGCCTTGGCAAACTCATCATGATCGCGGTCGCAGTAGTGGTGACTATCTATACTGCAGGTGCAGCGGCAAGTGCATTAGGTGTAGCAGGCTCAGCAGGCGCTGCAGGTGGAGCGGCAGCGGCAGGCACAGCAGCAGCGGGAACAGCTGCAGCGGCAGGTACGGCCGCAGCCACGACAGCAGCCACCATGACAACCATGGAATTGGGGGCGAGCGTGTTAATGGGGGGAGCAGGCTTTACAGGTGCAGCCGTTGCTTCTGCGGCAATTGGCGGCGTAGCAGGTTCCATTGCCAGCCAGACAGTGGGGATAGCGATAGGTGCACAAGATGGATACAACTGGAAACAGGTTGGCCTTGCGGGCTTAGGGGCAGGTATTACTGCCGGTATAGGTGGCCTGATTCAACTACCCGCAGGACTTACTTCCATGCAAAATGCCGTTGCCATTGGCGGTCGTGCCATGTTGGCGAATGCCGTGACTCAGAGACTGGCAGTCGCCGCACATTGGCAACAAGAGTATGACTGGAGAGGCGTTGCAGCCACAGGCATAGGTAGCCTGGCTGGATCAGCCGCCAACGCTGCCATGGGAGACACCATGTTCAACAGCCTGGGCCAATATGGAGGTATCGTGGCCCGCAGCACAGTGAGCGGCATCGCATCAGGGGTTGCTGCCAGCGCCTATCACGACGGACATGTGGACTTGAATCAGATCGTCTTGAATTCATTTGCGAGTTCCTTGATCAATGGCATCTCAGAAAATGACAAAATCAATAGATTGAAGGCAGAACAGGAGCAATTGCAGCAACAGCAGGCGAAAGATAATGCGCGGCTGGCGCAGAAGGCACAGGACGATGCCAATGCTTTGCGCGCCTGGCGTGATGATGCATCACCAGGAACGCTCGCTTTACGTGCCATGCGTGCTGAAAAAGGTAGCTTCCTTCAAGAAGACCACATCGCCTATGATCAATTGAGCCGCTTTAGAAAAATGCTTGATCTGGATGGTGACACCGTCAAGTGGCAACTAGGCATGTCCCAAGGCATCTACTTAGAACCTGGTGATGGTATTTATAGTGAAGATAAAGTTCGCCCATTGGTGCGTTACAAGACAATTACACGTACTTTGACCGGACCTCAAATTATTTTTGGTCAAGACCAGAACATCACGGTCGCTGAATCAAGCATCACAGGTCACACTACATCACGATACATGCCTGAGGTGAAGGATTCTCAGAGTACAGAGATGGGCTACAAATATGGATCGGGTGAGCGTGCTGCATTGGACCTTGAGCGAGTTGCCAATTTAATCAAGGCAGATCATAAAGATGATGTAGATGAACTTGAAATTGCAAGAAAGAACGATGCTGAGTTTTATCGCCAAGGTGCCAAGAACGTCGATGGGATAGCGGGGATATTTGAGGGAACTGCCTATCGTGTCGGCGGCGCTATTAATGCGGCTGGTTATTCTACGGCAATGTTCGGACGCGGCCTATGGAAACTAGCCACGGATTCAGACACTAAAATTACTACTGCAAATGCGGTATTGCAAGCATGGCGTGACCCAGGTGCAGTCATTCGTGCAGCAGGTGACGGCATAGATGAATTTAAAAAGTTATCTACTCAAGACAAGGCAACTGTTGCATTGCAAGTCCTTGTGGAAACTGCTGCACAAGCTGGGATCGGGAAAATTGCAGGTAAGGCTTTTGGTTTGATGGAAACAGCAGGATCAAGAATCAAGAACGCTTCTATGATTTCATCATTCACTAGGGATGCTGCAATTACGAGCGAAATTGGTGATGTTCGAAATGTTGTTAATGTGACGGAAGACGTACGTGTTCCTGTTACCGATGTCGTCGAGAGGCGCGCTACTGGATTGGCCGCAGATAGGCCGTATGGCTCTACAACGAGTGAAGTAAGGGCAATTGCTGGCAAAACACAGTCCGAACTGCAAACACTCTCAAATTCAACGAAGAATGAAAAAGCCTTCGAAGCACTGAATTCTGTTGAGAGAGGAGCACAAGAAGGAATAAGTGCTGAGATGAAATCGGCAAAAGCGCTCAACCAAGAAGGTAACTCAGGATGGGCTTCTCTGAAAAATGATGTTACTTCTGACATACGGCAGGCTGAACAAGCTTTGGCAAGAAACCAAGCAAAGGCTGGCAATATTGCTGAGCGCAATGTAAATTCAGAAGCTAATGCGTTGATTAACGAGCGACCGATCCAAACGAGGGCTACAACGTCCGTACAACAATCGCAGCTTGCCAATAATAGCTCCCTTGTTCGTGCGGAGGTGAACGCAGCGTCCTTAGAAGAAAAGCTTCTTGCCCGGGCAAATGCCGAGCAGATGTTAGCTTCAGGAGTCAATCGACCAAGCAGCAATTTGACTTTTGAACGCCTTGCCTGCTTCGTTGCAGGGACTTTGGTGCATACCGATCAAGGCGTGAAAGCCATTGAACAACTGACCGTAGGCGAAAGAGTCCTCTCCAAAAATGAGCATACAGGCGAAGTCAGCTATAAAGCCGTAGTCAGAACAATGCAGGCACCAGATAAAGATATTTATCAGGTTTCAATACAGAAAAGCAGCGATGAGTTTGAAATAATCCGTGCGACAGAAAACCATCCGTTCTGGCTGGAAGGTACGGGTTGGGTACAAGCGGCTGATTTGCTGGCTGGGGATCAATTGACAACGCCGGAGGGGCAATTAATCAAAATCCTTTCGATCGAGAAAGAGCCTGAGCAAAGCACTGTTTACAACATTGAAGTGAAAGATTTCCATACCTACTTTGTTGGTCGTTCACAAGTATGGGTTCATAATGATGATTGCGGTAAGATTAAAATCAGTCATCAGCGCAAAGATGGGACTGTTACGACCTTTTTGATGGATCGTGATGGGCAGTTTAAAGTGCTGTCTGGAGCTAAGGCTGAAACTGCTGCGATAGAACATGGACTGCCCACGCTTGATCGTGCGGGGACGATTGCAGGTTTGAATGGGAAAAATAACGCTGATATACTAAGTAGGATAAATGCTCCCAATAAAGCAATGTTACTGGATGTTGCTGAGGATGGCCTCAATGCACTAGTAAAAAAATATGCGGAAATTAAGGGTACGAACGACGTGTTCCTTTGGGATGATTTTGAGAAGGCAGCGAATGTCAACCCACTTTCAAAAGCTGAACGTTCTACAATAAGAAAACTTGCGCGCGAGCAGGGTCTCGTACAGCGAGCGATGGTTGACGAACGAGGTGTGGCAGATTTCGGACCCTGGACAACTGAGATTTTAGATAAAAAAACCAACATTTCGATTGGCAAAGAAGTATTTATTCCTGAAACTATCGGAATGAAGTACGGTTCGCATTTTGGCTACTTGGACTCAAGGTTTAAAATCCCAACTGGGTATCTTTGGGATCATATGGCGACAGATGGTTGGTTCCGCGCCGTTGAGAGAAACGTTCACTCAGTTACGCCACATGAAGGTCATGCACTTTGGAAGAAAAAGGTAGATTAAATGACATTTAAATACGACGAAGATACGTTCGTTCCATTCTTCTCGGCAGGAGAAATGGATGCTTTCAAACTACAAATGAAGGTGGATTTTCCTGGCTTCGAGTACGATCCAAATTACGTGGCTCATATAAGTCATTTTCATGGCGGAAGGCTTGTCACGAAATTCTTTAAGACAAAAAAAGGAGCTAGTTTTCCAATTGAGCGCTTCTTGAATTTCGCAGATCGGCATTTAATTCAAGATAAAAATATCAAAGGATTGGGTGTTTATGCAATTTGGTCGCTTATTGAAGATAGGCTTAGTATTTGTCAATTTCCCTTTGCTATTTTGCCGGGAGGAGATTTTCTTTGCTTCGACTATACATTTGGACTGCCTCCAAAAATAATACTTTGGTATCACGAGGGTTCCAAAGAGGGGGAGCCATGTGTTGAGGTTGTTGCTGATGATTTTGTGGAATTTATCAATGTGCTGAGTGCTGTTGAATTGTGGTAGTTTCGTGTGATCTGGCAGTAAAGCCTCCTATGTGGCGTGGATGCTGCTGCCCTGTTCATCGTTCAGTAAAGCCAACTCGCTTCACCAGAGCAGCAATTTTTGCAAAAACTGGTGAGGATTTTTTTTCAATAGAGCATTAATATGACTATTTTTTAATCAGTGCGAGCAATTTATTTTGTTCGTCTGATTAAAATTTGAGCGAAATATTTGCTCAGGATGGGCTACGCCCTGAACACTTAAGGTGTTGCCCTGTTCACCGTTCATTTAAACCAAATCACTTCGTCAGATCAGCATTTTTTGAAAAATCTGGCGAAGGTTTTGGTTCAGTTGAACACTGAACAGATCATTTTTTAATCATCGCGAGCAATAAAATTTGTTCGCCTGATTAAAATGTAAGCGATTTATTTGCTAAAGACGAGCAACACCCTGAACACCTAAAAATGTTCAAAATCAAAAGCTATTTTGTTTTATGAGAAGTGTGATTAACGCTGCAAATAGTAACCAATCAGCAAACTATCCCAGGCACTAAAATACTGAACAGATTTCGGTGCAGAAGCATAAGGATCAACACCAGTCCACACCTCAGCAGGCGTATACCCATGCAAATGCTGATGTGGCCTGATGAAGTTATACCAGGTGGTAAAATCGTTCAACATGCAGTCGAGCATCATGCCTGAGGTGTACTGTCAATAGCGGACACTCATGTTCTAAGCTGCCTGTGAGTGCCGATTAAAATTTTCAGCAAATAAGGCTGGCGATATATTGCCAAGACGCGAGTGACGTCGCTGGCGGTTATAAA
>NZ_JBMPOT010000043.1:0-8597 GCF_049340425.1 Undibacterium sp. JH2W
AGCAAGAAATGGACTATGCCAATACGGGATTGGAAAGGGGCATTCAACCGCTTTACCATCCAGTTCGATGACCGGATGTCGCTGAAATAAATGAAAAACCGTTTACACAAAATTCCGGACACCCCCGTTAATTTGTTCTTTTTTCCTTTTCTGATATTCGGAGAGAACTGTTTTTAAGGAGATAACTGAGCAGCAACGCATCTCCCCAAGTATATTGCCAGGACTAGTGGATTGGTCATTTCTCATGACCGGGCGTTTTCTAGCTAAGGCGCTTGCAATGGGCACTAAACCACTTTGAAATAGAATTTGGTGATTGGATCAGAGCTCACTACCAGCTCCTGGAAAACAATCAGATATCGTTCTGTGTTCCGCTTTTTGAGTTTTAGTTTTGATAATTGGTTTATCTTGCAATAATTTCTTACCATTGATACCATCCAAGGTTTGTCTGATTGTGATTTTGATAAGCCTATGTTTCGTCACTATAATTTCCAGCGTATCGTCTCCTGCGTCGTATTGACCTCCTTTAGCAGTCTGACGCTTTATCCGTGTGCTGTATCGGCTCAAGTGCGCACTGCCGCAGATCAGGCCGAAAGTGGTGTAACACCGGGCAGAATATCAACGAAACTTCTTGCACTCGCAAGCAGTACCAATACAACGGCGACCATAAAGACCAGCAACTCAGAAGAACGGCTGAGCCAGTTGCTCAAGCAAATTCAGGATGAAGTCAAAGCTGTTGCACCGGCAGCCAGCACTACAACCAATACCCCAGCTAAAGTTGGTTTACTTACGCTCGCTGCCGCAACCAGTAACAACACCGACCTGGTCAATCAGCACGTCAGTACCATACGCAGTGCCAACAGCCAGATCAAAGCACTCTATAGTGACATAGACCAAAGCTTCAAAGACACAGAGCAACACCTCAAAAATGCCAAACTCTCACCAGAGATACTGGCACGTCATAGCAAGGCAGTCGCCAGCTATCAAAGCCGCCAGGCAGAGTTCAACAAGATCATGGATAAAGTCGTCCAGGCCGACGACAAACGCCAGACCAGTGACCGTCAGGCAGCATTGGCAGAGCTTGGCAGCTTCATGGACAAATACCCTAATGCCAAGCCGCATCAATATACTGACCCCAACAAACTGCCATTTGGCAGCCCCAGTAACAAAGTCAGAAAACCCAACGAAAGCAAAGCCCAATACCAGGCCAGCCTGTTCCCGCCCAAGTACGACAAAGTCATGCTCGCCGGTAAAATACCAGACGGCCTGCAACTGGCACAGGCAACACTACCAGCCATCCCAACGGCACAAGACACCGCAGAGACAGAAGACATACAACTGACCCCTGCCATCAAGGCACAAGCAGCAACCTTGAACAACAACCCCGTACAAATCTATAACTGGGTCAGAAACAACATCAGCTTCATCCCCAGTTACGGCAGCATACAGGGCAGTGAATTGACGCTGCAAAACAAACGCGGCAACGCCTTTGATACCGCCAGTTTGCTCATCGCTCTGTATAGATCAGCAGGCATACCTGCGCGCTATGTTTATGGCACCATTGACGTGCCAGCAGAAAAGGTCATGAACTGGGTAGGTGGCGTGACCAAGATAGAGGCTGCGCAAAGCTTGCTGGGGCAGGGTGGGATTCCGAATATTGGACTCAATAGTGGAGGTACGATTGCTGCTATCCGCATGGAACATGTGTGGGTAGAAGCGTTTGTGGATTACACGCCTAGCCGGGGGGCGATCAATAAGAACCCGAATACTTGGGTGCCGATGGATGCCAGCTTTAAGCAGTATGAATTCACGGCGGGGATGGATATCAAAAACAAGGTTTCGTTAAACGGCCAAGATTTGCTGACTCAAGTTAAACAAGGGGCTACTATCAATGATGCAGGTGGCTATGTACAAAACCTGAATCAGGCCAATCTGCAAACGCAGATGAACAACTACCAGACTCAGGTACAAAACTACATTAACAGCCAAAAAGCTAACGCCACCGTTGGCGATGTGCTGGGTACCCAAAAGATCAAGGTGGAGGCCTATAGCATCCTGATGGGCAGTTTGCCTTACAAGATCGTTACTACTGGCAGCGAATTCCAGACCCTGCCAGACAATCTGCGCTGGAAGTTCAAGACCAACCTTTACCCGGCAGATGGCATCAGTACTAGCGATACCCCATTTGTAGAATTGAACCGCAGCACACCGCAACTGGCAGGCAAGAAAATCACTTTAAGCTTTGTGCCAGCGACACAGGCGGATCAGGATTTGATCAACAGCTATTTGCCGAATCCACACGCCGACGGCACGCCACTCCAATTAAATGAACTTCCAAGTTCGATGCCAGGGTATCTGTTGAATTTAAAGGCAGAAATCAGAGTTGAAGGGCAAGTCATAGCTCAAACTACGCAAACCTTTACAATGGGCAGCGACGTGAAGCAATCGAATCAGTATTTCAATCCCTCCAAGGGGACTTGGGACGGTGGTGAAGACAACGATATAACAGTAGGTGAATACAATTCAATTGGCTTAGATTTGCAAGGCGTCGGAGCACAGCAACTTAAAGCACTGCAAGCCAGATTGAAAACTACAAAAGCAAAATTAGACCAGTATCAGAAAAATCCGAGTGATATTGCACCAATTCAAAATATCACAAAAGAAGATCTAACCGGAGATCTACTGCAAACGGGCATTTTAAATTATTTTGCCAGTGTTGATAGTAACGACAATCTCATAGCAAAAAGTCGGCATGACATTGTGTCGTATCGACTTCCCAGTTACGGAAGATTTTTTTCAGGTGTTACACCTAATTTATGGTTCGGAATCGCAAGAAGCGTCAGATATTCAAGCATAGCAATTGACGTAGATTGGCTTTTTAGGAATGTTGAATCTAAAGACGGTGATGCCAATGTAAAGAGAATTTTTTTACGTGAAACAGGTTCATCCGCGTCGGGATTTGAACACATTATTCCTCAACAGATGTTCAGAGACCCTCAGTTCACGTCAAATGATCCAGGGCAATCGCAGGGGATAAGTGCCGTCAAGGCTCTTTCTGTCGCCATGAATCAAGGACAAAAGATATACACATTAGACCAAAGAAATGTTACTAGCCATGCAGCTATCGTCGAAAGCTTAGAGATAGGCAATGACGTAAAAGTAGAAATTATGAATGCGCTTGCAAGCGGAAAAGAGGTCACTGTGCACGAAAAAGATATTGTTACAAGTGACTGGCGGGGGAGTGGTTACATTATTTTGGACCCTGAAACAGCGGCCGGTGCTTACAAAATTTTTGGTGGGACAAATGGTGGCACATATCCTGGATGCGGTTATTCTGGATATGATCCAATCAAGATTTGGGAATATGTTAGTGATGCCATAGATAACACAGACGGAATGATAGATCGAGACGATCCGAATCATGCGTTTGATATGTCTTGGGTATTTGCGGAACATTTTTTGTTCGCCTACACTCAAGTTTCAGGATCAAATTATGTGGGTGCATTGGCTTGGGCGATATCAATATTTTGGGCGACACTTCTTTACGAATTTGCATATAAATATCCTGCATCGTGGCTTGGCATTCTCTCTTGTCAAACATCTCCACCTTCTGTAATGGCAGTTGTGTGGGGACTGGGTGGCATAGGTGCGGGCCTTGCAAATAAATTTGGCTTCTGAAGGGACTACTATGAAAATACTGAGACATTTAATTATTGTATCTATGCTAACCGGTGGAGTTGTCGGTCAAGAGTTGGGTGATACCCTTTCTAAGTTTATAGCGATCAAGACAGGAGCAAATTTTAGTTCCTATGTACACTCTGATGCATATATCCGAAATGTTCTTTCCAGCGTGTTTTTTGGAGTAGTGTGGGGGATTGTAATAGGATTGAGTTATTACGCCATATTGAATTGGATACAAAAACGAATAACCAAACAGCAGTAATTGCAGACGAACTTTTGAGGGAAGCTCAGAATTATTATGCGTATATCAGATGATCCAAACTATACGGCCCATATGACTTTTCTTCTTGCCAAAGACTTTGTCTCGGCAAGAAATGCTTTGGAGTTGGTTTTGCCAACTACTGACGGTTCCACTCCACATAAGGCTTATATATTGCAACAAATTGGGTTGACGTATTTTTACGAAGATAACGTTGAGGAAGCACTCAAATATTACGAGTTAGCGGAAAGTGTTGACCCTAACTCGCTTAGTATTCGGTATGCAACGGCTACGTTCTTTGCCAAGAAAATGAGAGACGCGGAAAAGACAATATTTAAATGCGAAGAAATCATCAGGCTGGCAAAAATTGCTCCGTTTGAAGAATCAGTCGAGGATATGAGTAGTCAATATTACATTGAAAAGGCTGAGGAATTGAAGAGGACAATTCAATCCGAACCAACTGAATAATGTACTTTGGACTTATTTCTACTTCATTGGTAAAGCGCTCATTGGGGACACCAATTCACGATTCAAGTTGTCAACTTGGCGTCGTAATAGTTGTTTGGGGTAGTTACTTTATTTTTGAGATAGCAGATAGCTGGCGAGCTGTTCAAACTTTATGTACTGACCGTACTTTAGGTATGACAGAAAGTGAATTGGTTAAATTGACAAAGCAACTCGCCCTCAGATATAGAAGACTGAATCCACATCAAGCAATAGTGATTGCTGATTTAACGCCAGATGGACCTGATTGCCGCATCATTTTTCAAGAAGATAAAGTCAAGTCTGTTGACTACGATGGAAATGGATTTAGTAAAAGTAAGCCGTGAGAGCGCTCTTACGCGTGTCCGTACTGCCGCAGAAGCCAAGGGTGGTAAATGCCTCTCAGATACATGCAACACGACGCATGACCGCGTCACCTTGCAGTGCGCAGAAGGACATACCTGGGACACGGTTGCACTAGTCATACTAAGGGGGGCTTGGTGCAGGCGTTGCCATATTGAAGCACAAAAGACATCTTCGAAAGCTGCTCTGCGCAGTCAGCACTATCTTGACAAAATCCGTGCCGTTGCAGAACCCAAGGGCGGTCAGTGCTTATCAACTGAGTGCAAGACCAGACGCGATAGAGTCACTATGCAATGCGCTCATGGTCATCAGTGGGATGCTGTCTACAATAAGGTACTGGAAGGTTATTGGTGTCGCCAGTGTCGCGATGATGCTAGGCGAGGCTCGTTAGAGGAAGTCCAGATGATGGCGGCGCAGCACAGCGGCAAGTGTCTGTCAACAACGTACCTCAATCGCCAAATAAAGCTTACGTTCGAATGCAAAAACGGCCATGTGTGGGATGCGACGCCAAATAAGATCCAGCAAGGTGGCTGGTGCCCTCAGTGCCAACGGGCTGCGAGCAAGACGCCTTTGTCAGAGATTCGGGCACTGGCAGCAACGAAAGGCGGTGTGTGCCTGAGTACCACCTATGGGGGAAAGACGACACCCCTACAATTCTGCTGTGGACAAGGACACCTGTTTGAACTCCGCCTCGGCAGTCTGAAGAATCGAGGGCTTTGGTGCAAACACTGTTCAAGGTACACGCTGGAGGATATGCAAAAGATGGCCGTAGACAGAGGCGGTCGATGTCTGTCAACTGCGTATGTCAACACTAAAACGCATCTGCTGTGGGAGTGTGCAGACGGTCACCAGTGGCGAGCTACACCTGGACATGTTTATACCGAAAAGACCTGGTGCCCGGTTTGCCGCCATGGGAAAAAGCGAAAATCGGTTACGCGCAAGAAATCAGGGAAGATGCTTTTGTTTGGCAAAGCTGCGGCCTAAGCGACACATGTAAATCGTCCAAGTATTTGCAGATTCGCATAGTCGAAAGATTTTATAGGTGGGAATTCATGTCTCTCAAAATTGATGATCCCAAATGGAGCTATACAACCCATTCACCTACATCTGGTACTCAGACGCAAAAAAGGGTGGATTACTGACGGCAAACTTTACCTGCTCGTGTGGTCATGCCTGGCGGGCAACCACTTCAAAAGACAGTATGGCAGAAGGATGTTTCATAGAAACCCACGCCGGTCTTAAAATCCGTTGCTATGCTTGTCAACAGGAATGGTTCATGCCACGCGAGGAATATGTCAATTTGTAGTCACTGACAGCAAAAGCAAAGCATCAACCTGGCGAAGTATCGTTCCGTCTCCTGCCACGTTCCACAGTCTCTGACTCTTTCGTCAGATTTTCACTCATAATTTTCGATTTGAAGTAAACCATCCCAACACAAGCGGCAAGGGAGATCGCACCACCCACAATGCCAAACCAAGGTAAGGTACCCCAAAACACAGTAGACAGGCTCGCAAAAGCCATAGCGGCATTGGCAAAAAAAGTAAGACGCCAGATAAGTGACGATGTCAATTCAGCCTCCCGTTATTTCTCTCGCAGGATTTTGTCGTCAACTTGCTGTAGCTGGCAAATTTTTTGGCAATCCGTTTCACTGATTTTCCGTATTAAGTTTTTTAAAAAAAGTTCATCGTATCAGGATTAAGGTCAATTGAAATCAAGGCTCAAGATGATGAGCTTTGATTTAAAACAAGCACATTGTACTGACGTACTTGTCTCAAAAAATGTGAGGCGATCAAAGTAGCCTCACATATTGCCAACAACTCTAGATAACATCTTCAGAGGATAAAATATAGACCAAGTAGCCAGGCACAGCCAAATGAATCTTTGGAGATTATTCTTCCTCGCTTGCATCTATAAGGTTTTTGCCATAATGGTTTATGAAACTTCTTCAAGCAAGTCTTCGTTGTTTCCTCGACTTTAGCTTTGACCGCTTTGATTCGCCTCAGTGACTTCAGTATTCATCGTGAAATACATCATCAACGCACGTACCGCGACAAAGACCAATACCGGAGCCTGAATGTCATAAGCACCTGCCAACATCAAAATAAATGCGATGCCAGAGAATGATGCCAGAAGAACCCAGTCCAATTTCTTCGTTCCAGCAAATTGGTTCTTTTGATGTGCAGCGTAAAGTCGTGCACTTAAACCGAAACTCAAGCCGGTAGCGATGCCAATGCAAGGGATTGCCATCGTTGCGTACAACAATACGACGGCAATGCTTGCAGACAGTATCAGGGCAAGATGAAATTTAGTGTTGGGGTCATTCTTCAGCGAAATCATGCGGTAAACTGAAGCCGTAGTTTTTTCAGTATTGGCAGGATGCTGAATGCAGCCACAAGCGGGGCAACTAATCGCCGTCTTGTGGATTTCTTTTGCACAGCCACGACAAAAAACCATATTGGGTTGAGAAGTCATTAATAACTCACTTTCATAAATTGAAAAATTTCGATAGAAATAAAGATGGCCAGGCAGAGATCACATCACTTCTGCCATGGTCGTGGTCATTGCGTGCAGGTCAAATAAATTATTATTGCGAACATTCGCCTTCCCATTCCTGCAAGACATCGTTGCTTATGAGCGCTTCATTGCCTGCCGACCTGCGGAAGCTAGCAATCTTGGCATCAACGCAAACAGTTACCTTGCTGGGGACATCTGGTGCGACCGATGGCTGGTCAGAGTCAGACATTAAATTTCCGTCTTTGTACTTTCTTTCTCGTACTACGCGCCCATCGGCAGACAGATTCTGGCGTATGCCATCTTGTACACCTGCCTTGTAGGTTTCAGTCTCTTCAAGGTAAGTGAGATTATTGGGGCCGACAAAATAGCGCTTCTTGACACCGTCCGCCAGGCCATTCTTGTATTGATAGACCACGTTATTGACTCTTTCATAGCCAGTTTTTTTGCCGTCAGTCCATGTCAGATCAGTTTCAAGTGAGCCATCCCTTGTGCTCCAGTGTTTTTCAGAACCGGTTTTGCTGTTAGCTGACCAGTTGATTTGTGAAATCAACTTTCCAGAGTGTCGGTCGAAATTTTCCTCAAGTCCATCTTGTTGACCGTTGCGCCATTGTTGCGTGTGAGTTAGTTTTTGGGTGGAGGCATCCCAATTCTGCTCTAGCCCCTCCTTTTTGCCATTCTTGTTTTCAGTCTCTGAGATTTTGATATGACCAGAGGCATAGCAGACTGCTGTTCCGTGTTGCAAGCCTTTTTTGACAGCAAGGTCGCACCGGCCAACTTCCATTGTATTAAATCTATTAGCCAGAATCTGATTCGTAATCGTCCCGGTGAATGGCTCGGTATCTCGGATTTTATAAAACATCCCGTTAATGACTTCCGTCTCACGGGCATCAATTTTTGGTGAGCAAGCTTGCATGACAAGTGACAGGGCAACCACCGGAAGGATGGCGGCCATATTTCGTATAGTGATTTTCAAGGGAGCTCCTTGGCTGAATGGTGTTGTGAAAATGCTGAATGCATCAATTTGATTGCTGAAAAGATATTTTTTTGGAACTTGAAAAGTGCATCTCTTTTAATTAATTCGAAATATTGTAATGTAAAACATCACATTGTAACTATATGGTTCCTGTTTAAATTTACTCCGTGAACTGATCATTACGTTGGTACGTAAAAGGTGTAAGCACCTCACCAGCACCGTCCTTGACTTTTTACGTTTAACTCGAAGTCAAACTCAGACTCAGGCTGTTTTTTGCGCCAGACGATCAGCGACATTCCAAGGCAAGAGATCGGCGACCTTATTGAT
>NZ_JBMPOT010000044.1:0-8061 GCF_049340425.1 Undibacterium sp. JH2W
ACTATTCATGAGATTACTCCTATGGCACTTTCGTGCTGGTTTTATAAAGATTCGCACCTCTATCAAACCGGGTAATCTCTCCTTTTGCAAGGACCTTCTGTCAGATCAAATCGAAACTAATACACCTGAGAAAAACAGGAGCTGCGAAAACTGGAGAACTTCTCTGCTTTTACTCCGCAGTTTTGGTTCTGACTCTTCATGCACTTCATTCTTATTTCTTTTTTCCCTGCCCCTTCTTCTTTGAGGTGTTGAGTTCACTCCACTGCAGTAGGCTGTGCTGCGCGCACTGTTATCCTATTGCTCAATCATTATCTTCCCACTCTCTTCCCTACCACACGGCTCTGCAAGCAACGCCGCTGGGCTCCAGCCTGCGCTGGGGCGAAGGGGGGTGAGGCTAACTCTCTTTCGTAAGCGACCAACGCTCCTGCCTATAAAGCACAAATGAAACCAGCTAAAGTGACCAGAATTTAACGAAGCGAGGTCTGTGATGAAACACACGTGAAGTAAAACAAGTGATCCAGATAAAATAGCGTTTGGCAGAGATCTACATTCCCTGGTTATTTTAATTTCAAATATTAAAAACTGAATTTGAATGACAATGAAAAGATGCCAAGTTTACCGAGTTGGGCTATCAATAATAAGTATCTACTTGTTTATAATACTGCTCAGGGACACAATGATTTAGCAAGGGATCTGCTGCTCATTTTCCACTCGTCAGCAGAAGCTTACCGTTAATCGTGAAAGCATTGATGCACACGGGCAATCATATATGATGTCCATACATAAGGTGAAAAGAGTATGAATATGCAAAAACTTAAACCGCCGCATTCGCAACGTGGATTCACACTACTAGAAGTATTAATGGTAGTTGTTATCATTGGAATCATTTCTTCTATTGCGTTGCCAAACTATAGGACCTTTATTGTCTCCAATCGTAGCACTACAAATGCTGCTCTTTTGCATGGCGCGATTACGCATGCAAAAACATTGGCTGGAATAAGTGGAGCGGTCACGATGTGTAAGAGTGATAATCCTGATGCTCCGGTGCCAATATGTTCGAGTTTGGCCAGCAATGGCGCGTCGAATACAGGTTGGGGCAGCGGTTGGATACTTTTTCAAGATAAAAATGCTAATGGTCAATATGATGCTGGTGATACCTTAATCAAGGTTCAGCCTGCTTTATTTCGAAGTGTAACGGAAGGTTCGATTGTTCCTCAGCCAAATACTCAATCTATTACTCTTGGGGGAATAGGTGGAACTGTTATCACTGGCACTGCAATGTATTTTTATGTCAAACCACCCGATGATTATGTAAATGCAACCTATAACCGTTACGTCTGTGTTTCTTCTGTAAGAAAAGTAAGCGTTGTTAAAACTTTACCCTGTCCCACTTGAGACTGCCATGAAACAGTTAAATTTCAATAAGCAAAAAGGTGTCTCGATGGTAGAAATCGTCGTGACGATGGTGGTTGTATCAATAGGTCTTTTGGGCGTCGCTAGCTTGCAGGCAAATACCTTAAGATATTTAAAGTCATCTAATTATCGCTCCGAGGCCAGCCAGGCAGTGTATGAGATTGCTGACCGTATGCGTGCTAACCCTCAGGCATTTAAGGATAAAGATAGTCAAACTGTCCTCACTTACTATAATTATCAAACTGCCTATAGCACCACTATCGCAAGTGTGCCAGTGGTGCCTACATGTGCTGTGATTACAGCCTGTACTGCCCAAGAGGTGGCAAACAAAGACATTGCTGAGTGGCTGAAAAACCTAGGGATACGTATGAATGGTGGGGCGGGAAATATATTTAAGAATACCGCTGGAGATTATGATATTTATGTGATGTGGAAGGAAGTTAATTTTACAACGCTGGATCCCTCTTGTCCAAATGGTAACCCTCCGTCGCCCGGTGCCGGAATACGTTGCATTAAATTAAGTATGACACCTTGAGTGAGGCAAAAGTGATTAGTACTAATTTAAAATATTCTCAGGGGCGTACCCTGGTTGAGTTAATGATAGCAATGACGATAGGGCTTATCATTTCCTTGGCTGTGACCGCAATGTTTGTGAATAATTCGCAAACCTATAGAACTTTCGATGATAAGTCTGTCATGGAGGAAGATGGCAGGATGGCATTGAACATGATTGCATACCACGTTCGTATGGCTGGAACTGGACCAACGCTAAATACGGGGCTCCAAACAGCTACAGGTGGTGGAGTCTCATCTTACGATCTGACGGGCGGAGAGGCGATATCCGGTTGTAGTGGCGGTTATGTTTCGCCAGTTGCCGTTCCTGTTGCTTGCAATTTGACCACCACTGGCCCGGATAGTTTTACCGTACGCTATGTTGTCGATCTTGATAACTCCAACCAGGCGTCACCGTCCCTTGTTGCGCCAACTGACTGTCTGGGGCAGGCAGTTGCGCTTAATGTTAGACCGCCTCCAGGTCAATCAGATTATACGGTAGAGAATCGCTATTACATTGCCGTGAATCCGACGACATTGAGAAGTGAATTGTATTGTGCGGGAAATGGCGGAATTCCATTAGGAGGCGCTCCCTTTTTGGCTGGGCAACCGATCATGGAAAATGTCATTGATATGAAGCTTATCTATGGTTACGACCAACAAAATTACCAGTCAGCAAACAGTTTCTTTAATGCTGCCGATTTAATGGGTGCAACAGTACCAGCTCCTGTTGGCGAAGCCACGCCATTACCGGGTGATCCGGCAATTACTAAATGGAGTCGTATTGTTTCTGCAAAAATATGTCTGTTAATGCGCTCCGCCAATGATGGTTTGTCACCTAAGCCAATGACCTACACTAATTGTTCTGGAACTGTTGTTACCGCAATGGACAAACGCTTGTACTCGACGTTTACTACTGTAGTTGGCGTCCGTGGACGCCTTTCTGGAAGCACATTATGAAAAATAAACAAAACACCCAAAGAGGTTTTGTCATGTTGACAGCCATGGTATTTCTCTTGGTCTTGACAATTTTGGCGCTAACGGCAGTGCGTAGGGCAACGCAGGGAGAAAATATAGCCAAGAATATGGGAGAGCAAAATGTCACTTTTCAAGCGGCAGAGAATGCATTGCGTTTTTGCCAAAAGGACATTGAGCAAACTCTCGGGGGGGATTCATCGTTACTTTTGGGTACTGTACAAACTTCCTTGCATTTCATACCGATTAATCGATACAAGGGGGGGCCTCCGGATTTCTTGATTCCAGATCTCTGGCGTACCAAAACTAATTGGGTATCCCTGGGATATAGGCTGCCAGCGAATACAATCAGAAATGTATCTGACCAGCCTGAATGCATAATCGAAGAGTGGAAGAAACCACCTGCGCAAGGTTTCGTGAGGAAAAAAAATGCAGGTACTGGATTGAATTCAGCCTTTGTAACGACAGTAAGAGCTCAAGGGGTTGCAGCTAGCTCAGTGGTATGGTTGCAACTGATATGGTACCCCGGTGGCAACTAATTTTTGCTGTGCGCCACACAAGGCAGGTTAAGTAAAACGACGAGGACATCATGAATAATAATTTAAGAAAACCGATCAGCTATTATTTGATCTGCGCATTGGCAGCACAATTTGGCTGGTCTGGTTATGCCCAGGCAGGCATTTCGCAAATGCCGCCTCTGGTGAAGCCCAATGTGCCACCAAACATCTTTTATACGCTGGATGATTCTGGTTCCATGATGTTTGAGAATTTGCCGGATGATATTCCAAGAACTGGGAGCGGGGATGTAACTGGTACGGGATATGATGATTACTGTACAAATACCTGCTGGGTAACTAGTGTATTTCCGCGACCCGCAAATACGTATAATATTTCTGGTGATTACGATCCCAATTACCGGACAGTTGTTGGTTTTAATCATAATATTACGGTGGCACGCTGGCGTTCCTCGGATGTCAATAAAGCCTACTATGATCCCAAGGTCTTATATGTTCCCTGGGCAAACCCTGCGGGCGGACAAATGCTCCCAGCGAATCCTGCAGCTGCATTGCTGAACCCTGTTGCACCTAACGGTGGAACGAATACAACGGCGATGGATTTGACGCAAAATCAAACTTTTGCCGCTGGCTATGCTGCATGGTTAAACGATGCAGCAACTGCGTGGGATACTGGTGCGCGTACTGTATTTCCAGCCTTATACTATATTTACAATCCTGGCGGTAGTTGTAATCAAAGTACATTGTCATGCTATACCAGGGTGGAAATCAAAACTGGTACGAGCTTGCCTGCCAAAGCTGCGGCTAGAACGGATTGCCCTGGGTCTTCTTGTACAATTACTCAAGAGCAACAGAATTTTGCTAACTGGTTTCAATACTACCGTTCGCGCATTTTGGCTGCACGGGCGGGTACAGGTCTGGCATTTGCCAAGCAAAGTGCTACATTGCGAGTAGGTTTTGGTACGATTAATACCACTGGAACGATAATTAATCATGTTTCGGATGATTTTACTGACCCTAATAAAACCGCGTTTTTGAATACTCTTTATAAGCATAGAATGCCTGCGGCGAGTACGCCTTTGCGCAAGGCAGTTGATGAAGTGGGGCAGTACTTCAGGGACAGGACTGTTAATGGTCCGTGGCAAACACAATATGGTGTTGGCAATACCTCGGCACAGCTCTCATGTCGTCAGAACTATAATATTTTGATGACGGACGGGTATTGGAATGGTACTGCAGCTGGCGGTGGCCGTAATGCCAATTATGATGGTACGGCTGGACCTACGATTACAGGGCCAAATTCGACAAGTTATACATATAGCCCGGTCGGGCCATTTAATGATACTTACAGTGATACGCTCGCCGACATCGCTTTTTATTACTGGTCGCGTGATTTGCGTGACGACTGGGGACCTGAAAAGAAAAATGTTCCTGTTTCCGGTGCCGATCCTGCTTTCTGGCAGCACTTGGTACACTTTACCGTGGGCTTAGGGGTAAAGGGAACTCTCAACTATCCTGCAGATTTGCCTGCTTTAACTGCGGGAACCAAACAATGGCCAAACGGTGCATCAAGTCAAATTGATGACTTGTGGCATGCCGCAGTAAATTCTCGTGGTAAATTTTTTAGCGCCTCCAATCCTACGGAGTTTTCTGCGGCCCTGGAATCATCATTAAATACGATTTCTGAACGAATAGGCGATGCAGCTGCGGTTGGTACTTCCAGCAATACAGTTCGTAGTGGTACCAGTCTATATACTTCCAGCTATCGCACTTCTGATTGGTCTGGTCAAGTTGTGCAAAGGCCTTTAGATATAAATGGGAACCTGACTACAGCAGGCTGGGTTGCTTCAGCACCTGCTTTTGCAACACGAAAAGATCAGGTGTTTACCTATGTTGATGCCACCACGAAAGGGCGAAAATTTGATCTGGCGAATTTGACTGCTGGTGATCAAGCTTATTTCACTACTGAAGCCGCTACCTATACGCCTGCTAATGCTGTTACCGGTGCTAACATTGTTGACTATATAAAAGGTGGCCCTGACCTTGGCTATTTGCGTCCACGCACCCAGGCATTTGGTGATTTTGTAAATTCTGCACCTCAGTATTTGAAAGAAGGTGAAGATGATGGTTATGATTTTTTACCTGCTGGCGCTCCAGAAAAAGCGAATTCATATAGCGATTTCCTGACATTCAAAGCCGGACGTGCATCTATGGTGTACATTGGTGCCAACGATGGGATGTTGCATGCACTTGATGGTTCGACCGGTGTTGAAAAGTTTGCCTATGTGCCCAAAGGGGTAATGAGTACCTTGTCGCAGCTATCCAGAACGACTTACGGACACAAATTCTTTGTTGATGGCACACCTACAGTGGGCGATTACTGGGATGGCGGCTGGAAAACTGCCTTGGTAGGCACTACTGGGGCTGGTGGTCGCTCAGTGTTTGCACTTGATGTGACGAATCCAACTAGCTTTGCTCAAAATAATATCTTGTGGGAAGTCACGTCAGCGAATGATGCGGACTTGGGATATACCATAGGCAATGCTCAAATTGGTCGCTTGCCAAATGGTGATTGGGTTGCCATATTGGGTAACGGGTATGAAAGTGCGAATAAGCACGCAGTTTTATTCTTGATACGGCTCAAGGATGGTCTTGTAACTAAAATTGATACAGGATCAGGTAGCGTGGCAACCCCAAATGGATTGTCTTCCCCAGCCCTCCTGTTCAATGTGGATTCAACCATCAAGGCGATTTATGCTGGTGACATACAAGGTAATCTTTGGAAATTTAATGTAGCGAGTTCAGGTACGACAGTTGCTTACTCTGGCACACCTTTGTTCAAGGCCATACGTTCTAGTAAAGTGCAGCCAATTACTGCACCACCTGACCTTACCCCGCATCCAAGGGGCGGAATGGTGGTTTTGTTTGGAACAGGTAAGATATATGAAACCGATGATGCATTGAATACGGATGTTCAATCCATATATGGGGTATGGGATAATACCGGGGTAGCAAATGTTACTGCTACTGCTATTACTGGAGGCCAGTCAGCTTTGCAAAAGCAAACGCTAACTGCATCTGGAAGTAGTTATACCGTTGACAATCAGTCACTGGACTATAGTGTGAAACGTGGATGGTATATGGATCTGGATACATCACTTTCTACAGGAGAGCGTATTACGATAGAGCCACAAGTCTATTTCGATGAGGTCATCTTTACGTCGATTATTCCTGCAGGTGCAACAGACACTTGTTCCTCTGACGGTAAGTCAACTACATTTGTTTTGCGTGCTTTGACTGGTGGAGTCTTCCCTTTCCCAGTATTTGATACAAATGGTGATGGAAAGGTAGATTCCTCTGACACTTTGATTGCAGGTAAACAAGGTAACCTCACGTTTGGTACCACAATCCTTAAAAAAGGGAATAAGTCGATAATCTATCAACCACCCTCATCTGGATCTACGGATGCAAATGGACCGAGACCAGTCCAAACCAGCTTTTCGCAAGGTGATGTTCCAGCAACTCGTGTTTGGAAACAATTGCTGCGTACGGATTAAGATATTTAACAGATAAATATAGAGGTGAGAAGTGTTGCCACGAAACTTTGAAAAAGGCTATACCCTGGTAGAGGTCATGATAGTTGTGGCTATATTGGGGCTATTAGCAGCAATTGCCGTTCCTTCTTATACTGATAATTTAAGGAGGGGGCGTCGTAACGACGCGAAGGCTAAATTAATGCAGAATGTGCAGTTTATGGAGTCGTTTCTGTTGATTAATGAAAAGTATGATGTTGATAAAGGAGGCACTGCTGTTGCACTACCGACCTTGGTTAGTCCTGCTGGAGCAACTGGAACAGCAGTGGACTATAATTTTAGCTTTGCGGCTCCGACTACGTCGACAACGTATAAAATTCAAGCCGTGCCAGCGAACAAGATGACTGGGGATGACTGTGGGACTTTTACGGTCGACAATACCGGAGCACGTACTGTATCTGGTTCACTTACGATCGCGGACTGCTGGTATAGATAATCTGAGCCTGTAAAAATAACTGTGTAAGTTCTCCCGGAGCTATTGGTGAGCGTTGATGCGCTCACCAAATTCGCTATCAAAGCGATTCAGTGCCTGTCGCCAGTGTTGTATAGGCATGGTCCATTTCTTCGCTGCCTGTTGTATCGCCAGGTACACCACTTTCATGGCCGAGGCATCATTGGGGAAAAATTTTCTGCGCTTGGTGGCTGACCGGATGACGCTGTTAAGTGATTCGATGGCATTGGTCGTATAAATGGCCCTGCGTATCTCCGGCGGATACTCGAAGATGGTCCGTAGATTGGGCCAGTGGTTTGTCCATGATTTGGCAACCTGCGGATACTGATGATTCCACAGCCCAGCAAAGCGTTCCAGTTCTGCCAGTGCCTGCTCTTCAGTGGCAGACTGGTAGATGTGCTTTAAATCGGCAGTGACTTCTCTGTAGTCTTTCCAGGAGACATATTTCAGGCTGTTGCGCACCATGTGCACAATGCAGAGCTGAATACGGGTCTGTGGGTATTCGGCAGCAATGGCTGTCAGGGAAGCCTTTCAAACCATCGACACAGGCAATCAGAATATC
>NZ_JBMPOT010000045.1:0-6346 GCF_049340425.1 Undibacterium sp. JH2W
TTGCGCCAATACAAGTTTCACCGCTTCTTCCCGCAATTCCGGGGTATATCTTTTTTTCTGTTTCATTATTTCTCCTGATCGTTTATTTTAACAAACAGGAATGTCCGAAAAAGTCAGGATACCTCAGCCGTCAGTGCTCATTGTATTTCTTACGTAGTTGTTTAGGGAGCTGTCGTCACGACTTGAGTTCAGATTTAATGACCCAAATCGATACTGTCTCAAATACAAAATAAGAATAAGGCAGTGGGACAATATTGTCCATCGATTAACAATACTTTTGATCGTCTAATATTGCCCTTTAGCAATAATCCCCTTACATCTTATTTATTGCAATTAATGCACGTATATTTCAAACCCCCAGGGGGTAGTTTACGCTTTCCATAAATTGCCACTTAAGCTAACGGTTTCCGCGCAAAAAGCTTTCTACTTTTACCCCCTCCGCCCCCAAAACCTGCGCACACAAAAAAAGTGGCTAAGGCCGGTCTTGTCAAATCATATTGCCAGAGATTACGCATCCCTTCCCGTCATCAGGACTGGTACACAAAGGATACTGACGACCAAAGGCATGCCGTAAGGGGCACTATTCCAGTCACAAGGCCACATCGAAGGAATTTTGACTTACCAAGCCATTTGGATATGGAAGGCTTAATTTTGACACCCCCCCATCCTAAAAATACGACCTACGGGAAAGCGGCCTAAACACACGGTCTCGACCGGGGCCATCGCTAGAGATCGGACACCCCCTCCCCCATCATCCAGCCTTATACCGCCTTTGCAGTTCATCAAGCAATTCGAGAAACTAAATCTGTTTAACCTGCTCCTGGTTCATTTAACTAAGCTGGAACGTGTGCTGCTAAATGATCGACGGGGTACGAATTACCCGCATGAAGAAGCACTAAGGGCGGAACCGCTAGGTCAAGCCTCTGCATTGGTGCAGCTTAATGCAGGTTTTCCTTTGACAAGCCGCATGTTGCCTAGCTTTTGACAATAACTAGTAACGGCGCAGCTTGCAGCCCGGTATGATCTGCAAACCCGCATGAATAGTAGATGTGAACAAATACCAGAAAAGCAGGTGGTCAACAGCATTACAAAGTAGCTGTGTACTCTTTTTCCGGTGTACCGGTGTACCAAGGCATGCAAACAGGCCGCAAACCCTTATGGATATTAGGTTTGCGTGGCACACGTGCAAAGTGTACCACGACTGTTTTGATGTGTACCGGTGTACCAAAACGCTTGATTTTCCGGTAAAACAATGAATTAAAGGCAACCAATTGCCCTGTATTGGCATTTTCATGTCTGGCGAAAGGCCATTTTGCAGCGCGAATGGCTATCCTCCCCCAGCCACCACAGGCCGCGCCGCCCGTTCGCTACGCTGGTCTAGGCGATCAGGGCATGCAGCTTGTCGCTTGGTATTTTGTAGTATCTGGCCTTGGCCCCGGCAAACCGCTCAAGAATGCTGCTCTTGCCTTCTTTGTCTTTCTCAAATACGCCCATGTCCGCCATCTTGGCCGCTACCAGTCTGGCGTCGTAGCCTTTGCAAACTTCCTCCTTGAATACTTTAGGCATCAAGAAGTATTCGATGCTTGCGCCTTCTGCTTCGTCTGGATGCACCTTGTCGCCGTACTCCTTGTGCCAGTCGGTATTGTTCCTGATTGGATGACCGGCCTTACTCACCATGCGCTTAAATCCAGCCTGGTTAATCGTCTTCGGTGCATGGTCATCCATCGCTCTGTGCGCCCATGCGAAACGGGAATCACCGTTGATCTGGATAAAGTCAGGCAGTAGTGCAAGCATACGATCATGCTCTATATCGCCTGCACTGCCACGGCTAGCCAACCAGTCGTTAAAGCAAGTGGTGGCCGCGTCAGTTGCTTCGCCATCGGCCCAGCCGCTACCAAAGCAAAGAAGTCCGACACCCGCTTAACCTGGCCGTGTGCATTCGACGGACATAGCCTGCTGGTGGTGCTGCTAATCGCGTGCGCTAGCACATCCGATAATTGCGCCACGTTATCCACCAACCAAGCGATGAAAGCTAGTCCTGCTGTGCCGTGGTAAGCCTGCACCATACTGACCAGATGCCGCGACAAACCCGCCCCATCGGCAAATTCATGTACGGTATCGAACAAGCCTAAGCCCTTGCCAGCGTCGGCATTAATATGCGCCATCCTTACATCTTGGCCACCCTTGGTGGTCTTGCCTGCTTCAGCCATCTTGGCCTCTAGTGACAATTCGCCGTCACTGATGAAAATGGTTCGCCATGTAGCTATTTTCTTGGCGGTCGCGTTCTGGGTGGCGCGACCCTTGCCTTTTTCATTACTGAGCATATAGGCGATATTGCCTACCATCTTGGCATCCGCTTGGCCTAGTTCATCCAACACCAGCAAAGCATCGGAATGCTTTTGCGCAGTCGCTTCCAAGGAATTATCGGTGACGTGCCAGCTTTGAGCATAATCGCTGCCACCAAACACAGACGCGGCTACTTTCATGGCGGTACTCTTGCCGGTGGAACTACTGCCCATCAGATGCAAGCCAAAGCTTTGCACTTTGGCGTGATACAGCAGTAAAGAGGCAAACCCTGCAGATACAAAGAACAGCAAACGGGAATTGCCGCGACAATATACCGACACATGGTTTTGCCATTCCGCCAGTGTGCCGCGTTGCTTGAATTGCGAGGCCGTACCGCCCACGGTCTGAAACAACACTTGTTCCGCGCCTTGGCCTATGCTGCGATCTGGCAGTACATAAACATCATCATGCCACCCGGTACGCTCTACACAGCGCACCCGCGCCGGGACTTCAGCGGTTTGTATATAAGTCGTCAGATGATTTTTGACCTTCAGGCCCGGCTCTATCATCAAACCCATAGAGAGCAAGTCTGCACGGTATTGTGTGCCGTCGCCTGATAGCATCTTGGCGGGCATAGGCCAGCGTTTTGTATTGCCGTCCGGGTCGCTAAATTCCAAGAGATAGCCCCATTCACCGTTAGCAGCATCGCGGGTCTTGGCGATCACATGTAAGGCGGAACAGATTTTAAAAGCCGGTAGCGGTTCGCCCTCATGGAAAGCGTGATAGAACACGCCTTCATTATTGACCGTAAAAAACGGCTTGGAGGATTGCCCATCGCCAGCGGGTTTGCGTGCTGGGTTTTGGTGTGGCTTGTGTGGCGTTTTTTCTGTAACGGTCTTATCAGTCTGCACCGGCTCGGCAATCGTCGCCTGTGTGCTGATCTGGCTAGGTTGTGCGGCATTACTGGCGGCTGTGGCGGCTGGGTTTTGCTGCTCTGCTTGCGTGACCGCTGCAATCTGTCTTTGTACCTCTGTATTGCCTGCGGCTTGCGCCAGGTCGTTAAAATCATTGCCACTGTCCAGCAAACCCAGCGGCTTGCACCAGTTGCCGTTGATGGCGCTGGCGGCTTCACTGGCCGCAGTGACACCGGGATTTTTTCCGGTAGCCTGCTCAGTTGCACTGTCGTCATCGGCGCACAGCAAAATCCGTTTGTCCGGGTAGCGTTCGCACATGAGGGCTGCTATGTGCTTAAGGTTGCTGGCACTGAAAGCGATTGCTACCGCGTGGCCGCTAGCTTCATGCAGAGTTGCGCCAGTCGCGTAACCTTCGGCTATCAACAGCCAGTCAGAGGCGGCGACATCGCCCAGCACATGGCAACAGCCGGACATCCGTCCACCGGTATAAAACCGCTTATCGCCGTTCGGGAAAATGCGTTGCAGGTTGCATAGCTGGTCGCTGGCGTCGCGTAGCGGTATCAGCAGCACAGCACCGGCCTTGCTGGCGGCAAAGCGTACACCGTGGGCGGCAATGCGTTTTTGTTCCAGATAGGCAGACTGGCCGCTGTCGCTGGCGCTGCTCCATGCCTTGACCGCACTGCTGGCCGCAGCCGCTTGCTTGCGCTCGGTTTCGGCTTGTTCTGCTACGACACGTTGCGCCCGCTCTTGTGCGATCTGGGCTGCGGCTTCTGCGCTGATCGGTTTGGCTGGTGCGAAGTCTTTGATGTTAAAGCCACGTTGCTGGGCTTCATACAACACCGTACCTATACCGACCTTGCCGCTGGTTTTAAAACTCTTCCAGCTTGCTTTGACTGCGGCTGCGTCATAGTTGGCGGCGTTCTGGCTCCAGGTGTCGAAGACATCAAAACCGGGTTCACCCAGTTCCTCCTTTAAACCCATGCCGACCTTTAACCATAGCTCCCGATTATCTGGCGGGATATGGCTGATTGCGGCTTGTATTGCTTCCATGCTGGGGCGTTCATTGTATTTCTTGGTCATAAGCTAATCCTTGGCTTCTTCGTCCTCAAGCGCAAGCGAGAACAACTATTCAGATAAAGAAAGTACAGACGTATGGACACCCAGCGCATTTGCGAACAAATGCGACTGACTTGATTTTTCTGTGTCATGTCTGCCTCTTAGTGCAGCGCGGCGGCGTGGCGTGGCGGGCTAGGTGGTGCTCGCAAGCTGCGTAATTCTTGCTGGATGCGCCCCAGATAACCGGCGCAAAAGGCGTCCCGGCTGGCCTGCTCATGCTGTCGCCAAACTGTTTCCGCTGGTTCCAGCAAAGCACAGGCTTGCTGTAGCAGGCTCAGGTAATGATGCAGGCAGGCAGATGCGCATGCAGGCTGACCGCTTCATCTTCGTTAAAAAACGCCTGTGCGGCGCGTACGCCGCAATCGACGGCACTCTGGTAATTGGCGTCTATCAGCAGTTTTACAGGCGGCAAATGCGTGCCAGCAAGATTGGGTAATGTAGCGGTTTGAACGGGATGCTTATACATGGCAATCTCCCTCCATTGCATTGCCGATGTTCTCCAGCATTAACTCGTTGTTTTCTCTGGCTTCTTTTGCTTTTTGTGCGGCATATCCTGAGAAACAGCAAATAGCATTGAGCGCTCGCTTATTGTGCTCATCGAGGACTCGAAAATCATCCACTTTTTCCAAGATCGATTCGATGAACACCTCAAGATCAATTTGATTGCACTCTATATCGAACCCAATAGCTCGCAAATTCGCCAAGGTGGGTATTGGAGTTTCTTTAATCGTGTTCGCCTTGATATCAGAAGATGCATTTGCTGGATATTTTCGAGCCAATTCTTTCATCATATTGAGCATGGAAAGATGATACCCAGTCTCCATGATTCTATAGGCTTGAATTAGCTGAATCTCGTTCTTTGACAATGGGGATAGCAATTGTTCAGGCGTGGTTTTACTAGGCATGGTGGCCTCCTTGGTGTGCGGTTAAGCCGCTCCCCCTTTTTCCAAGAAGGGGGGGCAGCAAATGGCAGGTTGGAAACTGGTACACCAAAGCAAACCAGCAGGCCGAAGCCTCCCGCCACCGCCGCCCATAGAAGACGCATGACAGCATACGCACGTAAAAAAGCCGCATTGCGCGGCCTGTGCGCTTTGATGTAGTTCAGGTTTCCACGCCCGGTCACTTCTTTTTCAGTAACAAGCACAGCATAATGCTTATGCGGGCGGATGGCAAGTTGATGGTGCGCCATCTTCAAAACTCCCAGTGGCATGGCATTTGAAAACCGATAATTGCCATTGGTGTATGTATTGGCTCCGGGTAGCCGATTGATAAATACACTTCATTGCGGCGCAATTGACCAGTATACAAAAGTTCGACGCTGAAGGTTCTGCCAAAATGGCTGAACCTGATTTTTAATCCTTGATCTTCCACATAGTCACTTGCAAGTGTGTGTAAGTGGGCCTTGATGGCTTCAAACAATTCACACAATTTCGGATAGCTGTCTGGCGTCGTCATCAAGGCTGGGTAAATTCTTTTATTTCGTTGAAAGCGCTCATACTCCCGCATGAACGATTTATGGACAGCATCGGCCTGGACAATGACATCAGGCGCTTTATACATCCCGCCGTGTTGTTGCGCAGCCTCCAGTGCCAGTCTTGCTGCACCTTGATGGGTGCTCATTTTGCCGCCCCTTGGATTACGGACTTAATCCAAGCCTGAACGGCTGACGAATCAAAAGCAATCGCCCTTGCGCCCAGCTTGATCTGGGGAACGAACGTTCCCTCTTTAATGCGGCGATAGATTTCTGATTTTGAAAGACCGGTTTCGGCTATGACACGTGGCAAGCGCCAGAGTTGGATAGATGGTTGTGTTTGCATGTTACGCCTTGTAATTTGTGGGCCTGTTCAGGATGAATAGGCACTACAAGGCGAATGATCTAATTTACTGTAAAAAACAACGAGCCGTGAGGTGTACTGTCAATAGCGGACACTCATGTTCTAAGCTGCCTGTGAGTGCCGATTAAAATTTTCAGCAAATAAGGCTGGCGATATATTGCCAAGACGCGAGTGACGTCGCTGGCGGTTATAAAA
>NZ_JBMPOT010000046.1:0-5953 GCF_049340425.1 Undibacterium sp. JH2W
CAGCAAGAAATGGACTATGCCAATACGGGATTGGAAAGGGGCATTCAACCGCTTTACCATCCAGTTCGATGACCGGATGTCGCTGAAATAAATGAAAAACCGTTTACACAAAATTCCGGACACCCCCTTACTTTAAAGCTACCCCGCGCAAACATAATTCTGAGTTAAGCCCAAAACAAAATGTATTATTACCAGTAACAATAAAAGAATAACAATCTCCATCCATAGGGTCTCCATCCCAGTCTGTCTGAATCGACAATACACTTGTTACTGCATCATCGCCAGATTCAAGCAGATCGTTTGGTTCAATATCTACCGCACGCGTCCACCCCCGCCCTTTTACTAAAATCTCTTGGCCGCAACTCACAGTTACATTTCTCTCATCTCCGTCACAGATGTACCATATGCAACATTTAGCCACATCTTCATGGAAAATCCGGTGCTGAACTGTTGCAGATATTAGTTCACCTGTTTTTTCACAACGTGAATTCAATTCAAAACCTGGGTAAATACTATCGGTTTCCCAGACCTCCCCTTTCGCACCCTGGAAGTATTGCTGATTCCCACAACCACCAATGCTAAATAAATCTTCTTTGTCCGATGAGGCAGTTGCATCAAATGCTGTCTCGATATCCAGATCAACGCCATCATGTACCCAAACCGCAATGTGACCAACGCTGTAACTATGCGTATCAGCCAACTCTAGGTGATATAGTTTCTTCTTCCTACCAGTTTTGTTTACACCCAATGCAGTCAACTCTCTATTCAGAAAAGCATCCGCTTGGTTTTGATTCGCTATACATCTTGGTCGGTTATTAAATGACAGAATTTTTTCTCCTGATTTCAAGTCCATCATTCTAGTCCAGCCTTTTCCAAGCACAAAGACCGGTAAAGCAGCAGCTGCCTCCAAAGTTAAAATATCGGGATTCACGTCACCATAATAACCCTGACAATACAACAACCAAGTAGGTACATCCTCCCTGGTTTGTATATTCACAATTTTGGTTTCTCTAAGTTCGCCAGTTAATTCGCAACAAGCCAAAACAATGTCCCCCACCTGCGCACGACAAAGTTTGATCGTCCCTCCATTTATCGCAACCAACCTTGCTTCACCACAAATCCAAGCCCCACAATCCTCTTCTCGTTGATTAATATCAGGCTGCCCTACACCAATTGGCGTCATTAATTCTTGTCGACTACGGTCACTCATTTCGTCCTCATTTCTTCAATAGTTCATTAACTAATTCTAACTATGTGAATTTCATTGTATTTATCAATCAATTACTGCATTAGCTCGTTCCGATAATAGCTATTTGATTTGAGTTTAATCTATTAACCACTACCACAGCGGAAACTCATGTAACTTGATACCACTATTAATCTTAATCCATAGTGATTACTTATATTAAGCACTAGCATATATTCCCTAACGCCCTATCCATCTGTGCCTGCAAAGCACTCCCCAGCGAATTCCCCAAACTATCAAGCAAAGCCGCCATCGCCAGATCACCATCTGCCGCAGTCGTGTTAGTACTCTTCGCACCATTACTGCTAGCGTTGCTGCCTGACGCAGTCGTCCCCGCCGGTATCACAATCGCACTACTGTTTGAAGTAGCCTGCAAAGGCGTCGCTAAAACTGTGGTGGTCTTGTTGTTTGCCGCCGTAGCCGGTGTCGCCTGACTCACAACCGTCGCATAAGGATTAGCTGCTGCCACAGACATTGCCATTGCTGTTGAAGTCTGGCTTGCCTGCACTGGTTTTGTCGGCATCCCCGCCGCCTGGAAGCTGCGGTTGTTGGCGATGTAGACATTGCTGTTCCAGTTGTTGACCACCACATTGCCATCTATCACACCACTACCACCCTGCACTGTTGCCAGTGGCGCGAGGATGCTGGCGTTGACGCCGACATTGGTGAACGTCAGTTTCTTCGCTGTGCTGAAGTTAAACAGGGTGTTGTAGTTCTTGAAGCCGTCTGGCATGCCACCTTGCATACCACTGTCACCACTGACGTTGATGATGATGGTCTGGCCTGGGTTCAGGTTGACGAAGTTGGCGTAAGTGACGTTCAACAGGTCAGCTCCCTTGACATTGAAGATCTGGGTGCCGTTGGTGCCGTCGCCCTGGAAGGTCATGCCGTTGAATTGGACGGTGGTCTTGCCATTGGCGGTTTGGGCTGCCAGGTTGGTGGACAGGTCTGTCAACTGGGTTTTGTTGTCAGCAAAGCTGAATGGCGGTGCTGCTTTGACGACGGTGTCTGTCTGCGGCAGATTGTTGACGGTTTTGCTGCTGCCGTAGGTGGCTTTGCCATGGGTGGAACCACCATTGAAGGTCAGTTGGTTGCCAACGATCAAGGACATGCCCTGGTAGTTCTTTTGGGTTGTGTCCATGCTAAAGGCGGAGACGTTGAAGTTGTGTCCTACTGCCATGGTGCCGGCCACTTCTCCTGCGGTAGCGGTAAAGTCATTGAAGATGAAGGCGTTGAACTGCCCTGCCAGGCCCAGGTCTGCACTGGTGAGTACGGGCGGCGCTACAGCGGTCACGGTCAGGCTGACGGTGGCGAGGTTGGAGTCTAGCTTGCCGTCGTTGACTTTGTAGCTAAAGCTGTCTGTACCGACATAGCCTGCGGTGGCTTTGTAGGTAAAACTGCCATCAGCATTGAGGGTGACGGTGCCATGGCCAGCGGTGCTGATGAGTTTGCTGCTGAGGACATCGCCATCGACATCGGTGCCGAGTGCCTTGATGAGGATGCTGGTGGCGTTGTCGACGGTGATGCTTTGGTTGCTGACGACCGGGGCATCATTGACGGCTTTGATGGTCAGGCTGACGGTGGCAACGTTGGAATCGACCTTGCCATCGTTGACGACGTAGCTGAATGTGTCGCTGCCGTTGTAGTTGGCCGCTGGGGTGTAGGTCCAGGTATTGCCTGCGTTCTTGGTGACGGTGCCGTGGGCGGGTTGGGTGGTGATGCGCACGGTCAATACGTCAGTGCTGTCGGCATCGCTGGCGTTGCTGAGCAGGCTGAGGTTGATGCTGCTGTCTTCATCAAGGCTGGCACTGCTGTTGCTGGCCACGGGGGCGTGGTTGACAGGTACAGGGGTGCTGGTGTCGATGTTGACGGGTTTGAAGTAGTGGTAGGCATTGATTTGTATGCCGGAGTTCCAGTTGTTGACGACCACATTGCCATTGATAACGCCGCTACCTCCATTGATGCTGGCACGGGGGGCGAGGATGTTGCCATAGACGCCGGTGTTGATGCCAATGGTATGGTTTGCCAGGTCATTAGCAACAATGAGGGAGAGACCGTTGTAATGATGTTGATGATGAATGAATTTCTTGTGCTGATTTTTTGCTGGGTTTTGGAGATACTTTTTGGCTTGATGTGGCGCTTTCTGAAGTATGTTCAGTACTGGTTAGAGGGATGGAACTGCTTTGCTAAAAACCGAGTTTCCACCCTCTTCCCACCAGTCAAACAATTTTACCCCAAGCGCCCTAAAAGACGAGCAGGCAAGGCTAAGCCTCGCTGGGCTTTGCACTTTGTGCTGGACAGATTTGCACAAGGTCGGAGTTATCGTCAGATACGGGATGAGTTTAATCGTTTGTATGCACATGCTGGGGTCACGATTAGTCTGGGTACAGTGTATAGCTGGATACAGAAATATCGTTCAGAGATGGAGGCAGTACGTAAAGAGACGCGGAATCGGTTTCCTGATTTCAGCCCTGCGAATTTACGCTGGTGTCTGGATGGGACTGGTAAAGTGGATGCGGATGGGATACATCATTTTATTCTTGGTATCGTGGATCATGGCACCAGGATGAATTTGCTGTTGCAGCGTTTGGAGTTGGCGACGTCGGCGGTGGTACTTGAATACATGACACAGACGATCAATTTATTTGGCAAACCGAAAATTATCCGCACTGACAATGCCTCTGTTTTTCGCAGTAAAAAATTCCGACGGACTTTGAAGGAATTAGGAATACGTCAGGAATTCAGTGAGCCAGGCAAGCCTTGGCAAAACGGTAGAATTGAGCGTTTCTTTTTAACGTTGAAAGAGAAATTGAATTTAACTACGCCGATCAATGGCTTGATGCTGGATGTCATGCTCAGGGATTTTACAAGCTGGTATAACCTGATCAGGCCGCATCAGCATTTGCATGGGTACACGCCTGCCGAAGTATGGAGAGGTATTGATCCCTACTCTACACCACCTAAATCTGTACATCCGTTTGAGGCTTGGGATGGTTTGTTGCAGGGGTATTATTTACGGCGTTAGTCAATTCTCGCTGGACCCAAATGTGTATGTTAAGCGGGCAGTTCAACTGTTCAGGATAAATCTCACTCCGAGCAATTAATTTGCTTAAATTTTAGTCAGGAGAACAAATTTAATTGCTCTCCTTGATTAAAAAATAGTCGTTTTTGTGTTCAGTTAAACCAAAACTGCCGCCAGATTTTGCAAAATTTGCAGGTTTGGCGGAGTGAGTTAGTTTAACTGAACGCTGAACGTGGCAAGGGATATTATTTACGGAGGTAGCAAATTCTCGCTGGACCAAGATGTGTATTTTAAGAAGACAATTTAGCTGTTCAGGATAAATCTCGTCCCGAGCAATTAATTCGCTTAAATTTTAGTCAGGAGAACAAATTTAATTGCTCTCCTTGATTAAAAAATAGTCGTTTTTGTGTTCAGTGAAACCAAAACTGCCGCCAGATTTTGCAAAATTTGCAGGTTTGGCGAAGTGAGTTGGTTTAACTGAACACTGAACAGGGTAGCAGCAGCAAAGCATATATTTTTACCGCTCCGGATTCGACACAACAAATACTTCACCATTCGGTCCTTTCTGCCACTTTCCCCCAGGAAAACTCAAAAACCTATCACTAAGAATACAATCTATAAAATGTGCTCCCCACATTAAGGTGGTATCTAAATTTATTTGACTTAGATCACAATTTCGAAAGCTGGAATCGCTCAAATCGGTATGATCGAATGAAACATTTTTAAACACTACTTTTTTAAAATGACAATTTACAAATTTTGTATCGCTAAAATCTGTGTTTTCAAAAACACAAGATTCAAACCAGCTTTTCCGAAAACGAGATTTTGTAAAGTTGGAATCTATGACGTTTGACTCATACAAACTATGAGCTACAGTATCTAAATCAGAAAAATCACATTGTTGTAATAAGCATTTCAGAAAAGTAATTTCCTTGTTCATCTGCAAACTAAATCGAGCATTCCTAATTTCCCAATCTCCAAAATATTCAATTCTCTGATCATCAAATCCTTGTTTCTTGATAATCTCAAGAACTTCTAACTGGTATTCGTTCGGCTGCAATAACCGCGAAACTATATGTGTCATAGGCCACCTTAAATAAATTTATGCTAAAAATTTTAAGCCAAAACATCAACTCAAAACAAATTTATATATAGAGAAGTGAGATTTACTCAACGTTGATCTGACTTCTCCTTCATCAGATATTACTGCTGTCGCAACGTCTTATCCATCTGCGCCTGCAAAGCACTCCCCAACGAACTCCCCAAACCATCCAGCAAAGCCGCCATCGCGAGATCACCATCTGCCGCTGTCGTCGTGCTGCTGGTGTTTTTGCCGCTTGAAGCCGTACTGGTTGTGCTTGCCGCCGGAATCACAATCGCACTACTACCCGAAGTCGCCTGCAACGGTGTTGCTGTCACAGTCGCCGCCTTGCTGTTGGCAGTCGTAGCCGGTGTCGCTTGACTCACCACCGTCGCATAAGGATTGGCCGCTGCCACTGACATCGCCATCGCCGTGTTGGTGCTCGTCTGTTTCACTGGCATGGCTGCCGCCTGGAAGGTAAGCACCTCACCAGCACCGTCCTTGACTTTTTACGTTTAACTCGAAGTCAAACTCAGACTCAGGCTGTTTTTTGCGCCAGACGATCAGCGACATTCCAAGGCAAGAGATCGGCGACCTTATTGAT
>NZ_JBMPOT010000047.1:0-5688 GCF_049340425.1 Undibacterium sp. JH2W
TGGGGGTATGCGGAATAAAAGCCTGACGATAACCTACTTTCACACTGGTTGCAGCACTATCATTGGCGCGTAATCGTTTCACGGTCCTGTTCGGGATGGGAAGGGGTGGTACCGATTAGCTATGGTCATCAGGCATAACTTGTTGACTTATTGAGGGCTGCGTTGCTTTGCCGCCTGCAAAAAGTCCAATTCAGAAGAAGTTCAGTAGAGTGTGCGATCTTATTCGCACTAATCAAGTTTTTTGTTACCCCAAGCGAGACCATCGCTTGAGGTAGTGGTTGTGACTGCTGTCGAACTACCTGGTTGTTTCCACAACTGGCACATTTCGCAAACACTTCACAATACTTGTCGTAGCCTACAACCTGCTAAGGTTATAGGGACAAGCCTTACGGGCAATTAGTACTGGTTAGCTTAATGCATTACTGCACTTCCACACCCAGCCTATCAACGTCCTGGTCTCGAACGACCCTTTAAAGAGATCTAGTCTCTGGGAAGTCTCATCTTAAGGCGAGTTTCCCGCTTAGATGCTTTCAGCGGTTATCTCTTCCGAACATAGCTACTCGGCAATGCCACTGGCGTGACAACCGATACACCAGAGGTTCGTCCACTCCGGTCCTCTCGTACTAGGAGCAGCCCCCTTCAAACTTCCAACGCCCACGGCAGATAGGGACCAAACTGTCTCACGACGTTTTAAACCCAGCTCACGTACCACTTTAAATGGCGAACAGCCATACCCTTGGGACCGGCTACAGCCCCAGGATGTGATGAGCCGACATCGAGGTGCCAAACTCCCCCGTCGATATGAACTCTTGGGAGGAATCAGCCTGTTATCCCCAGAGTACCTTTTATCCGTTGAGCGATGGCCCTTCCATACAGAACCACCGGATCACTATGTCCTACTTTCGTACCTGCTCGACTTGTCAGTCTCGCAGTTAAGCACGCTTATGCCATTGCACTATTAGCACGATGTCCGACCGTACCTAGCGTACCTTCGAACTCCTCCGTTACACTTTGGGAGGAGACCGCCCCAGTCAAACTGCCTACCATGCACTGTCCCCGACCCGGATAACGGGCCAAGGTTAGAACCTCAAATAAACCAGGGTGGTATTTCAAGGATGGCTCCACGCAAACTGGCGTCCACGCTTCAAAGCCTCCCACCTATCCTACACAGATCGATTCAAAGTCCAATGCAAAGCTACAGTAAAGGTTCATGGGGTCTTTCCGTCTAGCCGCGGGTAGATTGCATCATCACAAACATTTCAACTTCGCTGAGTCTCGGGAGGAGACAGTGTGGCCATCGTTACGCCATTCGTGCAGGTCGGAACTTACCCGACAAGGAATTTCGCTACCTTAGGACCGTTATAGTTACGGCCGCCGTTTACTGGGACTTCAATCAAGAGCTTGCACCCCATCATTTAATCTTCCAGCACCGGGCAGGCGTCACACCCTATACGTCCACTTTCGTGTTTGCAGAGTGCTGTGTTTTTATTAAACAGTCGCAGCCACCAGTTTATTGCAACCCCTTCACCCTTCTGCCGCAGGGCAGTCAAGCTACAAGGGCGTACCTTATCCCGAAGTTACGGTACCAATTTGCCGAGTTCCTTCTCCCGAGTTCTCTCAAGCGCCTTAGAATACTCATCTCGCCCACCTGTGTCGGTTTGCGGTACGGTCTCGTATGACTGAAGCTTAGAGGCTTTTCTTGGAACCACTTCCGATTGCTTCAACACCTAAGTGTCTCGTCTCAACCCCTTGAATTACGCTGCCGGATTTGCCTAACAGCCTTCTCCAGGTTAAAAACCGACTATTCCAACAGTCGGACAACCTTCCGCGATCCGTCCCCCCATCGCATCATACGACGGTGCAGGAATATTAACCTGCTTCCCATCAGCTACGCATCTCTGCCTCGCCTTAGGGGCCGACTCACCCTGCTCCGATGAACGTTGAACAGGAAACCTTGGGCTTACGGCGTGGAGGCTTTTCACCCCCATTATCGCTACTCATGTCAGCATTCGCACTTCTGATACCTCCAGCAACCTTTACAAGTCACCTTCGCAGGCTTACAGAACGCTCTCCTACCATATCCTTACGGATATCCGCAGCTTCGGTGTATAGCTTAGCCCCGTTACATCTTCCGCGCAGGACGACTCGATCAGTGAGCTATTACGCTTTCTTTAAAGGGTGGCTGCTTCTAAGCCAACCTCCTGACTGTTTTAGCCTTCCCACTTCGTTTTCCACTTAGCTATACTTTGGGACCTTAGCTGGCGGTCTGGGTTGTTTCCCTCTTGACACCGGACGTTAGCACCCGATGTCTGTCTCCCTTGCTCGCACTCGTCGGTATTCGGAGTTTGCAATGGTTTGGTAAGTCGCGATGACCCCCTAGCCATAACAGTGCTCTACCCCCGACGGTGATACAAGAGGCACTACCTAAATAGTTTTCGGAGAGAACCAGCTATTTCCAAGTTTGTTTAGCCTTTCACCCCTACCCACAGCTCATCCCCTAATTTTTCAACATTAGTGGGTTCGGTCCTCCAGTGCGTGTTACCGCACCTTCAACCTGGCCATGAGTAGATCACTTGGTTTCGGGTCTACACCCAGCGACTGATTCGCCCTATTCGGACTCGATTTCTCTACGGCTTCCCTATGCGGTTAACCTTGCCACTGAATGTAAGTCGCTGACCCATTATACAAAAGGTACGCAGTCACGGATCAAGTCCGCTCCTACTGTTTGTATGCACACGGTTTCAGGTTCTATTTCACTCCCCTCCCGGGGTTCTTTTCGCCTTTCCCTCACGGTACTGGTTCACTATCGGTCGATATCGAGTATTTAGCCTTGGAGGATGGTCCCCCCATGTTCAGACAGGATTTCTCGTGTCCCGCCCTACTTGTCGCAAACTTAGTTCCACACCGATAATTTCGTATAAGGGGCTATCACCCTCTATGGCCGGAGTTTCCAATCCGTTCTACTATTAAAGATGCTAAATCTTGCAGGCTCTTCCCATTTCGCTCGCCACTACTTTGGGAATCTCGGTTGATTTCTTTTCCTGTAGCTACTTAGATGTTTCAGTTCGCCACGTTCGCTTTGCATACCTATGTATTCAGTATGCAATGACCTTACGGCCGGGTTTCCCCATTCGGAAATCTGCGGATCAATGTGTGTTTGCTCACTCCCCGCAGCTTATCGCAAGCTACTACGTCCTTCATCGCCTGATATCGCCAAGGCATCCACCATGTGCACTTAGTCACTTGTCCCTATAACTTTAGCTTCTAGTGTCTGTGTCGATTTCTCAACCCAGGTTCATCACCAAAAACCGGTTATAGTTCTTTACTACTTATGAGTATTACTTTAGCGTTTGCCGTATCTCAAGGAATTTGATTTTTTCTAAAACTTGTCTTTCGACAGCTTTTCAAACTCTTTTTAATACTATGTTTGTTCGATACAATCACAACCCTTCCATAATTTCCATCAACAACTGTCGTTGCTGACTTCTCTTTACAGAAATAATTTTGATTATTTCTACTTTACTTCTTCTAAATTGTTAAAGAACGAGAACTACTTTATTACTATGTCTTTCGCTTTG
The DNA here is from genome assembly GCF_049340425.1 of Undibacterium sp. JH2W. Taxonomy (NCBI): domain Bacteria; kingdom Pseudomonadati; phylum Pseudomonadota; class Betaproteobacteria; order Burkholderiales; family Oxalobacteraceae; genus Undibacterium; species Undibacterium sp. JH2W. The sequence goes on from NZ_JBMPOT010000047.1 coordinate 3,579, forward strand.
AAAGTACAAACCTAAATCTCAACGTTTTACTATGTAGCATTACCTGCTCTACATCCGCTGACTTACGTTTGCACTGTCGAGATCTTGTGGTGGGTCTGGTTGGGCTCGAACCAACGACCCCCGCGTTATCAACACGGTGCTCTAACCAACTGAGCTACAGACCCGATTCCTACGACTTCTACCAAAACCTTGGTGGAGGATGACGGGATCGAACCGACGACCCCCTGCTTGCAAAGCAGGTGCTCTCCCAGCTGAGCTAATCCCCCTTTCGGGAACATGATCTCTTACCTGTGTTCTCTATTCATTCATTAACAGTCAATAAGTGTGGACACTTAACTACGCGCTACTCTAGAAAGGAGGTGATCCAGCCGCACCTTCCGATACGGCTACCTTGTTACGACTTCACCCCAGTCACGAACCCTGCCGTGGTAATCGCCCTCCTTGCGGTTAAGCTAACTACTTCTGGCAGAACCCGCTCCCATGGTGTGACGGGCGGTGTGTACAAGACCCGGGAACGTATTCACCGCGACATGCTGATCCGCGATTACTAGCGATTCCAACTTCATGTAGTCGAGTTGCAGACTACAATCCGGACTACGATACACTTTCTGGGATTAGCTCCCCCTCGCGGGTTGGCGGCCCTCTGTATGTACCATTGTATGACGTGTGAAGCCCTACCCATAAGGGCCATGAGGACTTGACGTCATCCCCACCTTCCTCCGGTTTGTCACCGGCAGTCTCATTAGAGTGCCCTTTCGTAGCAACTAATGACAAGGGTTGCGCTCGTTGCGGGACTTAACCCAACATCTCACGACACGAGCTGACGACAGCCATGCAGCACCTGTGTAAAGGTTCTCTTTCGAGCACTCCCAAATCTCTTCGGGATTCCTTCCATGTCAAGGGTAGGTAAGGTTTTTCGCGTTGCATCGAATTAATCCACATCATCCACCGCTTGTGCGGGTCCCCGTCAATTCCTTTGAGTTTTAATCTTGCGACCGTACTCCCCAGGCGGTCTACTTCACGCGTTAGCTGCGTTACCAAGTCAATTAAGACCCGACAACTAGTAGACATCGTTTAGGGCGTGGACTACCAGGGTATCTAATCCTGTTTGCTCCCCACGCTTTCGTGCATGAGCGTCAGTGTTATCCCAGGGGGCTGCCTTCGCCATCGGTATTCCTCCACATATCTACGCATTTCACTGCTACACGTGGAATTCTACCCCCCTCTGACACACTCTAGCCTTACAGTCTCCAATGCAGTTCCCAGGTTGAGCCCGGGGATTTCACATCAGACTTATAAAACCGCCTGCGCACGCTTTACGCCCAGTAATTCCGATTAACGCTTGCACCCTACGTATTACCGCGGCTGCTGGCACGTAGTTAGCCGGTGCTTATTCTTCAGGTACCGTCATTAGCAGTCCGTATTAGGAACCACCGTTTCTTCCCTGACAAAAGAGCTTTACAACCCGAGGGCCTTCTTCACTCACGCGGCATTGCTGGATCAGGGTTGCCCCCATTGTCCAAAATTCCCCACTGCTGCCTCCCGTAGGAGTCTGGACCGTGTCTCAGTTCCAGTGTGGCTGGTCGTTCTCTCAAACCAGCTACTGATCGTCGCCTTGGTAGGCTTTTACCCTACCAACTAGCTAATCAGATATCGGCCACTCCATGAGCATGAGGTCTTGCGATCCCCCACTTTCCACCTTAGTGCGTATGCGGTATTAGCGTAACTTTCGCTACGTTATCCCCCACTCTAGGGTATGTTCCGATATATTACTCACCCGTTCGCCACTCGCCGCCAGGTTGCCCCGCGCTGCCGTTCGACTTGCATGTGTAAGGCATGCCGCCAGCGTTCAATCTGAGCCAGGATCAAACTCTTCAGTTTAATCTCTGTTTTTCGACAATTTCTTGTCTATGTCATTTTACTGACATGTCGCTCACTCAAAATACTGACAGTTCAATCTTCTATTGCTAGAAGATCGTCTTGCTTTATTTCTTGTGAACACTTGCTATATTATTTAAGCTTTCCAAACAACCTAAGTTGCTTGGTGCGCTTCACCAAGTGCCCACATTTATTGACTGTTAATTGTTAAAGAACCGTATTCTTTTCTACT
>NZ_JBMPOT010000048.1:0-5320 GCF_049340425.1 Undibacterium sp. JH2W
CTTTTATAACCGCCAGCGACGTCACTCGCGTCTTGGCAATATATCGCCAGCCTTATTTGCTGAAAATTTTAATCGGCACTCACAGGCAGCTTAGAACATGAGTGTCCGCTATTGACAGTACACCTCAATCAGCTCTGGGTGCGTGAATCTTTTGGCTTCGTCTCTTATTCGCTTAATGAAGATGATGAAATCATTGACTGGGTACCTGACAGATCAGCGATTGAAATTGCTGAGCTTAAGTTTGGAAGCGGCTATTACTCAGGTCACGTCATTTTCGCCGCAGACGGCTATTTTGAATGGTATGTGGAAGAGGTAGAAACGCAATCATGCTGGAAACCATCCATTCACATGCCACGGGCGGCCAGTCGTATCCAACTTGAAATCACTGGCGTCCGCGTCGAGCGCCTGAACGACATCTCCGACAATGACGCCTACGAAGAAGGCGCTCAGTTATAGGCAACTGAGACAGTTGGAGATGGCGATAAATTCAACAACATAGTTTCCGCCTACAAAGATCTTTGGGAATCCCTCAACGGTGCCGGGAGCTGGGACGCAAATCCATGGGTGTGGGTAATTGAATTTAAGAGGATAAAGCCATGATCAACACCATTCCCCCAATCACCGAGCCAATGGGCCGGAGCTGGAGACAGCCAGCGCCTTCTTCCATCTTGATCGATGACAGACATGCGCTGCTGACTCCTGATGCATTCTCATCACTCTCAGAATACTCAAGCTCGATGCCGTCAGGTGTCTACCCTGGGAAAATGTGGAAGCGCCACGATGGCGCATTTGATCGTCACTGCAGGCCCGAAGACAGACAGTGGCTGCTTGTCTGGTATGGCGAATGTGACGATCCAAAGCTTTGCTCAATCAACAAAAGAATCATTTTACTAAGTAAAGGCCAGTTACCATGAGCGAAAACACTAAAATAGAATGGTGCGACCACACCTTCAACCCCTGGGAAGGTTGCCAGAAGGTCGGCCCAGGCTGTGACCACTGCTATGCAGAGACGCGCAATGTTCGTTATGCTGGCGGCACTGCCATCAACTGGGGCCCAGGGGCGCCACGTCGATTAACTAGCCTGGGCAACTGGAACAAGCCGGTGCAATGACACCTGCGGCATGATGAATTCTTTAAAGAGCATGGCCGCCGTCAGCGCGTATTCTGCACAAGTCTGACAGATGTGTTTGACAAAGCTGCAAATCCAGAATGGCGTGCTGAACTATTCACTCTAATCCGTGCTACGCCTCATCTTGATTGGTTGCTACTGACGAAACGAGTTGGTAACGTTGTGGCATTGACAGAAGCCGCTGGCGGTTGGCCTGCTAATGCTCAGTTGGGCATAACCATCTGCAATCAGGACGAAGCAAACCGCGAGATTGCACGTGGTTTGGCAATTAAAGGTGTTCTTAATATTGCCACTCTTTTCTTGAGTATGGAGCCGCTTCTTGAGCAGATCAACTTGAGAAATCTTTTCATTGGGAATCAAAGCAGGCTTCATTGCCTTTGGGGAATCGATTCCGAGCACGATCAACTTGATGCCTTACACCCAGCTCTACGTTCACAGATTGACTGGGTAATTGTAGGGGGCGAGTCTGGCCCCAATGCCCGGCCCATGCGCCCTGTTTGGGTTCGTTTTCTGCGTGACCAGTGCGCCGATGCGGGCGTTCCATTCTTGTTCAAGCAATGGGGAGAATATGGTCCTGTAGACAGTGAAGCATACTCATCCTGCAGCCCAGGTGATCCTCAAAGCGACGGATTGTTTGGCACCGTTTTTACTGTACCCCGTGGTACACGGAACATCAAATACGTAATTCCAGTTAAGAAAGTAGGCAAGAAAGCCGCTGGCCGCCTGCTTGATGGTGTTGAGCACAATGGATTCCCGGAGTGATACGCATGGAACAACTCTACTACTTGCAGGACTCCCGCTCGCTGACTGGCGCTTGCATGATGTTTTGGGCGCAGGACGGCAAAGGCTACACGAGCGACCTGCGCAAGGCTCATGTCTACACCAAGGACGAGGCCGTCAGCCAGCACCGTTCCCGAGAGGCGGATATTCCATGGCCCAAAGCATACATCGATGCCCACAAGCACAGGGCTGTTGACCACCAGCACCTGAAGGACGATGAGACGACGCCGTACTTTGCAAACCCTGACTGCGTTTTCGTCTTTCAGGTAGACGGGTTTTGGAACGGAAACGACGTGTATTGGCAGTACGATGAAGGAAACCCGCCCGGCCCGAATTTTAACAAGGCCATATCAGAAAGATATTTGCTGCCACGGCTCATTCCCTGGCCTGCAGACTACATAGAGACCAAGGCCCGGCCAGTTGTTCACATTCATAACGTATCACTCAAGCAGGCGCTAAAGGGCACGGGCATTACCATCATTAAGCCCCAAAAGCACAGAGCGCCTCCTTTGCGTTGCAGTGGCTGCAATCGCTTCATGTCGCTGCACCAGTTTTGGTCAGGCGATTGTAGGAAATGCGGGATGGATAGCAGGCCATAACGAAAAAATAAAAGGACTATTATGACAACAATTACCGATTCTCCAGGCCTCGCCCAAAGAATCTGGCCCGAAGGAAAAACCAAGGTCTCATTCATGTGCTTGAGTATTGAGGGTTTCATGCGCAATTACAAATTCCCAAAGGGCTGGGACTGCTTTGAAAAGACCGATGGTTCGCCAATGAGCCCTGGCCAGGCCTTTACGTTGCTGAGCCAGCACCAAGCAAAAGGGCACAAAGTTATATCGATCAGCCATGAGTGCGACAACCCGTGCAAGCATACAGATCAGGGTTGCACTGGCTTTGATTACGAAAACGGGTGTCCAGGGCCTTACAAGAATGAGTCTAATAGGAAGGATGCATTATGAGACAAGACGTAGTAGCGCGATATAGCCAGGTAGCTCAGATCTTGACGAACAAGTGGCTTTTCATTGAGGACATCATGTACGAGCTGCGTACCTCAGAGAACTATGCACTCAAGCTTATCGGCGACCTTGTTTTTTCCGGCCACGTGATACAGCATGCCATTCCTACTGCCCGAGGTCGTAACCGGACGCAGTTTAGCTGGCATAGTGGCAAACCGGTGCCCCCGATGTACACACGACAGTTCACTCCACCACTTGAGGATATCAGGCGAACTGATCCTCTGATGATCGCTCTTTATGGTCAAGGGACAACAGCCAAGGTAATGTCAGGAGGTTAGAAATGAGCATGTTTTTAAATTCAGATGAAATTGCAACGCTTACTGGCAGGAAGGTAAAGAGTAAGCAAATCGAGGCGCTGCGTGCCATGGGATTGCCGTATAGGGTCAATGCGACTGGTCACCCTGTTGTAACCACCGCGGCAGTAGAAGGATAGAAAAACACACCCCAAGATGAAAAAAAAAGGGTGCCAAACGTGATGAAAGCAGCATAAGAAATGGGCAGAGCTTACCAAGACAAACGAGCCGGTGAGCCAGTTGATCACATTTAGGTATGCTGCAGAAGGTTATATCCGTGATCGCCTTCCGGCAAAAGCCGAACGTACACAGAAAGACAATTTGCATGAATTGAAATGGCTGTACAAGTTTTTCGACAATCCACCGTCACCATTAGAGCAAATTGATCCTATACACGTCAGGCAGTACATGGACTGGCGAGTTAGCGCCAAAGTCCGCGCCAACAGGGGAAAAGCGCTGTTCTCTGCAATCTGGAACTATGCCAGGGAGAAAGGGCTGACAAACCGAGAGAACCCTTGCAAAGGTGTAAAGAACTATAAGGAGAAAGGCCGGGACATTTATATTGACGACGAGCTATTGGATTTGGTGTACAAGTTTGCAGAAGTCCCGCTGCAAAATGCTCTTGATCTTGCATATTTAACAGGCCAGCGCCCTGCTGACGTGTTAAAGCTAAAGCGTTCGGATGTCAAAGACGGTGCGCTGTGGATTCGTCAAAACAAGGGAAGTGCAAAACTTCGAATTAATATCGAAGGCCTTCTTGATGATGTGATGAAAAGAATAAGTAGTGCAAAAGTGATGAGCCTTAAATTACTTAACAATGTCAAAGGTGAGCCATTGACTAAGTACATGCTTCGCGGAGCATTTGACCGTGCCAGGGCGGCAGCAAAAGAAGCGCATCCTGAGATTGAAAAGGAAATCAAGGCTTTCCAATTTAGAGATTTACGTGCAAAAGCTGGTACTGATAAAGAAGAAAGTCAGGGCATGAATGCTGCTCAAGCGCAACTTGGGCACACAACTCCGACCATGACAGCACACTATGTTCGACATCGAAAAGGCAAACTTGTAAACCCGACAAAATAATTTTTGCGGAACTCGTCTGTTTTTGCGGAACTTTAGAAATTGAAAAAGTTAGTGAATCCTATCAAGGAAATGTAATTGTGGTGCCGAGGCCGGAATCAATAATTTAAATTTTCCCCAATAAAATCAAATACTTCTATTATTATCAAGTAACACATACCGTCAAAAATACCGTCAAAAAAATTTTCAACCCGATTTAGATAAGACTTTTTTTCAAAATCGAATGGCATGAAAAATTAGTTACTGCTTCCAAAGACTTGTAATTTTTTCGAAATCTACATCGACCCAGGCTTTTGACCACTCAGTAAAAAAGGAAATGTCGGTTGAGTTTGGTTTCGCTTCGCACTTGTCGATAATAACAGTGGATGGAACTATTATTGAGTCCCCAATCAACAAAGCTTCGCCGGACTGCAACGCGGGCAGGCTTGCAATGAGGTCTCCGGATGTATCAGGTAATAATTTTTTTACATAGCCTTGATCGTCCGGATTGGTAAGCCGCATGGCGATAAAATTGCTACATTGGGAAAATATAGTTTCAGAAACTTCTGACGGCCTTTGGCTTACTATTCCCAAAGTCACACCGTATTTTCTACCCTCCTTTGCAATTCTTTCTATTGCCGTTTTAGAGGCTCGATATTTTACGAGATCACTTCTAGGAACATATTTGTGAGCCTCTTCATAAACAAGCAAAATCGGTGTTTCACAATCGACACCTCCGGCAAGCTTACGTTTATAAAAGTAACCAAACTCGAAAATCAAGCGAGAAATAAACGATACGGTGATGCTAAGAACCTCGAATGGAATGCCGCTTAGATCGATTACAGTTACGTTTGCATTCTTTGTTGGCTCGTATCCTAAGAATTGCTTTAGTACTCCTTCAATCGTCATATCATCGACTGAGGTATCCTGACTTTTTCGGACATTCCTGTTTGTTAAAATAAACGATCAGGAGAAATAATGAAACAGAAAAAAAGATATACCCCGGAATTGCGGGAAGAAGCGGTGAAACTTGTATTGGCGCA
>NZ_JBMPOT010000049.1:0-3954 GCF_049340425.1 Undibacterium sp. JH2W
TGGCGGTGGTTGACGATGGAAAAGAGGTTGCTGATGCTGCTGACGTCAGTGAAATGAGTCTGGATGCTGGGGATGAAGCTGGGAATGAAAGCGCAAGCTTTAGTCCAATGTCGTTCATGATGATGCGGGCGAGTGTCAATAGTATGGCGAGTGCAGAAAGCACAAGCAGTGAGACGTTTGGATTGCCGCCAGCATTGCCATCATCCGTCACATCCCAAGTGATGCAAACCTTGCTGGATGCACTGTATATAAAAGATAACCAGATATTCGAAGCCGAAGCTCAATTACAGCAAATCTATTTAAACACTCCATCCAATGCCAGCACCCTGATCCCGGCGTGGCTCAATTACATTAGTGGCCTGAGAGCGCAAGCTGGTAGCATTGTGGCGCAGATTACCCAACTGCAAAATTCCACCCCAGTGACACCAACTAATCCGGGTACGACGACACCCACCAATCCAGGCACCACCCCGACAACTGGTGACGGAACGGACACGCCAACTACGCCAACTACGCCGACCACGCCAACTACGCCGACCACGCCAACTACGCCGACCACGCCGACCACGCCAACTACACCGACGACGCCTACTTTACCGCAGCCACCGGCTTTGCCTCCTGCAGTCGATTCTAATGATTTGGGCATGCTGCAGGCAGAGTTGAATTACCGTGTTGATTTGTTGGCCAAAGCGACTACCAAGTTGCAGGAGCTGACGGCATCCAATCCATCGGCGACGTCGACGCTGGCGGCATGGCAGAGTTATATAACGAGCTTGCAAGCGCAGATAGGTACGGTCAATGCGAAGATTGCGGCTTTGCAGCCTACCACACCATCAGGACCGACTTCGCCTACACCAGCTGAGGCACAACAAAATAGTGATTTTAAGAACGCTACTGCTGCAGTCAACGCAACGAGCACGCAGACAACGGGAAGCAATACCAGTAATTTGAATCTGGGGAATGTGACAACAGCCCAAGCAAAAACTGATGCGCTCAATACAAATGGAAATACGGCGGTAAGCAATAACGGTCAGATTTCGGGAATTGGGCAAACTGCAAATACAACAGGGCTTACACAAGAGGCCAAAGACGTACGAGAGGCTTTGAGAGCTGAATCAAAAAGTGGTCCACAAAAATCTGTAAATTCAAATACAAGTGGAATGGTGGGGAGGAGGTCTTATGATATGGCTGACCCGGGCGGCTGGGGTGATGCCTATTATTCAGGCGGCGGAGGTGGTGGCGGCGGACAGTCTACGTATTATGGCATGGAGATGCGCTATAACATTGACGCGGAAGGTGGCGGTGGTAGCGGCAGCGGAGGCAATGGAGATGCGACGCCGGATTTCTCTAATTTAACTAAAGGCGCTATTACTGGGATCAACTTGATGAATACAGCAATCAATGCGGGTGAAAGTTTGCTGAATACAGCAGTGCAATTAGGAAACACTTCGGTGTCGGATATTTCTGATATTTTGAATGTTAACGCCAATGTTGCAACACCAGGTACGACTGCGCAGCACGTTGATAATGACGGATTCGTCAAGTTAGCAAATGGTAGTTATCTTGATGTTACAACGGGTAAGGTGATCACGCCTAATGGTTCTGGAAGTAATCTCTCTTCTACCGATAGTTCAGCAACTACCAGCGGTGGGAATTCACCTGTAAAATTTGTCAGCACCTCGAATCGCGGGTTTGAAAAAGATAATACGACGCCAGCGTATCCAGCCGGATATCTCGACCCGAACATATCCTATACCAGAGGCGTCACCTTCGATACGAGTGGAAATAGGATTCCTGCCGTGTTGACTTCGGCTGGACAGGTCGTTGCATTCCCTGATCAGGTAGCTGTTCCTGCAACTTCAGAGGCGACAGATAATATGTTGTCGAATAACTATAATGGTTATGACGAGTATGGAATCCTGACAAATCCTGGTGCAGCCCCAATCGCTAGTGTACTTGGTGCAGGCACGCAGTTTGTGATAGAAGCAATTGACACCACAAACAGATCGCTGACGATATCGAAAAATGCAGTGCAAGATACCATCCTGCAATCGGGTCTTTCTTGGCAGCAAAATGGCGGTGTTACAGGCTGGGTTGGAGATAAACTGACTGGTGCGGCATATGTCTTGTCTAGCATAATACCGGGTGATGTTAAAGAGCTGGCAATACTGGCAGTGGCTGGTCCAGTAGTGAATAAGGTGGCTGGTCCTGTTATATCTGCTGCCGTCAACAAGTTTCCTATACTGACAACAGACATTAAGGAGATTGCGGGTAATGTTGCAACGAAGATTGAGGAAACATTTGCAGGGAAACCTGTCAATGTAGTAAATGACGCAGTCAATACTCTGGCAGAAACAAAGGGCAATGGCGCCTTTATGGATGGGGCCAGTGGGGGGAGTGGACTTGGGAAACTTGAAGGGAAAAATGTAAATGTTTCTGAAAAGGGCGTAGAAATTATGGAGCAACATTTAAGCCAGTTTGGCGATGTTCCTGAAAATGCGGCAATGGTAGCTAGAATTAAAGCGGCCCTACATGAAGGTACTCCTATTAGCGGAGCTGATGCAGTTTTTTATACACATGAGCTTGCAGAAGCTACTCTAATGAAGCAAGGAGTAGAATATGAGATTGCGCATCAAATGACGCTCAACAAATATGGAGTTTCTCCTTATAGTGTTTATCATCCGGAGGTTATACAAAGCATGCCTGAGTTATTTAATCCCAATTGGTTGAAATTTTGGGGAATTGAACCATGATGGAAAATTTCAAATTAAGTGGGCTAGATCAAATTTCAATTTGGCGAAATGAATCACCGATTGAAGCGTTTAAGTCGAAAATCTTTTACGAGGATTGTGTTCAAGCAACTCAAATTGAAGGACTTAAAGCAGATTTGGATTTTGTCATGGAACTCAAGCAGCCTCGTGGTCCGAGATGTTTGTATGGATTGTTGGGGGTTAAGATTCGATTTGCAAATGAGCGCATATTGAAGATTAAAGTCGGAGATGGACAAGCGGAAACACGTCTCTATGTTGGATCAATGCTGGATAAAATTGAAATACCTTACTACGGATTCCCAGAAGGAGTAGCTGAAAGTGTTTTATATACTTTACAAAAAGAGATGAGAGAATCGCAGCCTATGTTTGCTGGTTCAATGGAAGTATGTTTTGGAGCACATGGGCAAATTTCATCGAATCCCTATGTGTTTAAATTGCTTTCTAGGGCTCTTCCAAAAGTATTGTTTATGGAGTCATTGAGTTCTGATCTTCTGACTGAATTGTTTTTGAGTTTAAGATAGGCGTTGCTCAAATGCATTAGTTTCGATTTAATCTGACAGTTGGTCCTTGCAAAAGGAGAGATTACCCGGTTTGATAGAGGGTGCGGTGTTTGTCAATGTAGTTGTCGCGCCATCTCATGCTACATGCAGCAATACTTCTGGCTCAATCCGTTTGTTGCGCACGCCGCTTCCATCGTATTTCTTCCCGAATTGCGATCGTGCGATTTTTGCAGGATTGAGTCTGGATTGCCACATTGTGGTCATACGATTTTGCTTGCCCAGCCTCACTTGCATCATAACGGCAGCCAAATTGCCGTCATATCGGATGCTGTGTAAAAGGGGGCATGATGCCCCCTCCCAAATGATACGATGATGTCGGCTACCCGCTAAAACGGCTCATCATCCAACGCTCTCTGTAGCGGATTGCACTGTGGTGCTTCTTGTAACATGGTTTCAATCTCGTCGCCATAAGCCTTCATCAGCATGTCCCGCACCTGATCGAGGAATTCAATAATGCTGCACACGTCCTCCGGTCGAAGATGCGTGACGATCTGGCTGACCCGCATGCTCATGACGACACCCGCTGCGGTTTCACCTGTTGCTGAAGCAAGGCATCGTGCGAACGCCAGTGCGGCTGCAGCAGCGCGGCATTCACATGCGACACCGTGCAAATACGCTGATGA
>NZ_JBMPOT010000050.1:0-2601 GCF_049340425.1 Undibacterium sp. JH2W
TATATCACGAGCTTGCAAGCGCAGATCAGTAGTACCAATGCGAAGATTGCGGCTTTGCAGCCTACCACACCATCAGGACCGACTTCGCCTACATCAGTCGAAGTTCAGCAAAATAATGATTTTAAGAACGCGATTACGCAAGTTAATGCCACGACGGTAGTGGCGACTAATCAGTATCAAAACAATCTGGGTCTCGGGAATGTTAATGCGGCCCAGGGGCGTGGAGCTGCGCTGAACAATTCAGTGGATGATGGTGGGCCTAAGCCACAAGCTTTACCCCCAGAAGGCGGTGATGGGAATGAGGAAGATGGCGGTGGCGGTGGCGGGACATCACTGGGAGGTGGTGGCGGTGCAAGTAATTATAATCTCAGTAAATTGACGCCTGAACAGATCGATCAAATTATGGCTCTGTCGAAACGGATCCAGAACGGCGATCATAGTCCTGAAACCGAGGCTCAACTGCAAAATTTGCTGAAAAGTGGCACAGATAGCGGTGCGGATTCCTCTGCTACGAATAACAGCAGTAGTACGACGAATTCAACTGGAAGCAATACGACAAATTCCAACTCCAATTCGGATGTAAAACTTAAATTAGAAGGCACCATTCAAGTCCCAGGAAGGTCCATATTTGAGCCTGCGAATAACGTAGATAAAAAGACACAATTTTCGGAAGGGATGAACAAAACATTTCCAGGTGGGCAGCCATACAAATGGATTGTAGATGGTACTTCTACATTGGTAATGAGAGGGGCAGATGGCAAGTATTACATGGATGTGCCAGGTTCTGGTTCGGCAGCGGTTCTGACTCCAGGTTCTACAGCTATCACCAGTGCTACTTCACCGAACAATTCAATAAATACAGGGGCATACGCTGATACGGACTGGACTCGATTTCATGGTGCAGTGCAAGTACTAGGTGGAATAGGTGGTGTGTTTGGAGCGGGTGCTTTAATGTTGGCAGGTGCAGCATTAACGCCTGAAACGCTTGGTACTAGTATGATACTTTCTGGTTTAGGGTGGACGACCTTAGTAACAAGTGTTGATCAGGTTCTCGCTGGATTGACGACGATGATAACTGGACAAGAAACGAGGACAGTTACTGGAACCGTTATTCAACAAACGACAGGTGCCTCAGCGAAAACTTCAGAACTTATTGCTGGTTTGACGACACTTACGCCTGCAGCAGTGGAAGGAGCGATACTTCTTAAAACTACTAATTCGATATCGGAATATAATGCGGCAATTAGAGCCGGGCAGATTCCTCCAGCAGGATACCAATTATCTGAAGTGTTACCGGATGGAACTCGAGTTCTTATTATTCTGTCTAGTGGTGAAACGGGAATTTTGACAGCCAGCGGGGACTTTATTGCCCAACCAATTGTATCTCAATTAGGAAGATTAGCTACCAAGGCTGATACTGGCATTCAATGGGGAGGAGCTATTCAAAGTCAAGGTCTTCCTTTTGAAAAGTTTGTGAGTCAAAGTCTTACTGACGCAATTAACCTGAATACAGTAAAGCAAAATTTTCCAATATTCGACAATTTTGTTTTGAGTAGTGGAGAAGCCATTAGCGTGAAAACCTTGGATACCACAGCAAGTAGCTATCAAAACGTATCGAATATTACTAGTAAGTTGAGTAGCTATGTTAGCGATACGCTTAACTTTATTAAAGGGGGAAATGAAAACTTTATGCTTTATGATTCAATGATAAATTCAAGAACAATACAGTTGGCCGTCCCTGTTGATACTTCCGCTGCTCAATGGGTTGCAATAAATCAAGCGATTGATAACGCCGCATCAAACGGTGTTAAAATAGTTGTTACTGTGGTAACTAAATAATCATATGAACGAATATCAGCCAGAAAAAATTCAAGGGAAAAATCTTTCCATATTTAAGAACCAAGATTTTTTTTGTTTCTTTGTGCTCACTGGAAGAGGTGTCTTGTTCAAGGATCCTGCGATTCCTTGGCGCTTGTTGCCGCTAAATGCATCAACGGCTACGTTAGGAGAAATGGTAATCTCGCTTTTGAAAAGTAGCACGATATTGTCAGTAGAGGATGCAAAAAAAATATTTGATTCAGGTGATTTGCAAAAAAACAGCCTAATTTGGCAGGAGACTATTTCGGCCGAGTACTCCTACAAAAATAAAGGAAATATGTTTACAAAAATGATTCGATGTGATGTAAAAGAATTGGATGGGGAGATTACGATTGGACCAAGCTGTCATGATAAAATTACCTCATGGCAAGGAATGGCAGATGTTGAAAATGTAATAGTTTCCGTGAACAGTTCTTATGAGGAAGTTGGATTGGCATTATCTGATGCATTTGAGCGGTGTCGGAATGAGGTAAGATAAAATGAAAAAGTGAGCACTACACATACTGCTGCCCTGTTCAATGTTATGCGAAACGAAGTCGGCAAAAAAAGTCGTTCCACTTTAGTGTAGTGGTCTAATAATACCGGACACCGAGATATGTAGTGGTCAAGTATTTTCGGACACAGGGATAGGTTCTTTTTCTACCATTTGTTGCTCATAGACACTGGGCGGCAGATTACCCAGGGTGGAATGCAGACGGATGTTGTTGTAAAAGCTCACAATAT
>NZ_JBMPOT010000051.1:0-2520 GCF_049340425.1 Undibacterium sp. JH2W
TTATAACCGCCAGCGACGTCACTCGCGTCTTGGCAATATATCGCCAGCCTTATTTGCTGAAAATTTTAATCGGCACTCACAGGCAGCTTAGAACATGAGTGTCCGCTATTGACAGTACACCTCAGGCGGATACTATGCAATTAAAGGGTTTGAATTTCAAATTGATAAGACCATTATTGAGCTATTTGAGGCCCCCCTTGAATCGGATGAAATTTCAATCGAGCGTATTCAAGACCTCAGCTCTAACGCATTTGTGACTCAAGTTAAGTATAAGGAAACTCAGGACTTTGCATTTTCAAAAATACGGGAACCAGTGGTTCAACTTATTGAGGAAGCTTATAGCGACAAAAGTGCCAGAGAATATTTCTTATATTGCCATTTCAAGGACCGTTCGGAGTCTACACATACTTTCACCATAAACGAGCTTGAAGATTTACTCAAGATCGCCTTAGGCAAAAAGCCTTCTCAGGCTCACCGAGATAAGGTAAATCGGATCAGCAAGATTACCGACGACATGAAACAAAAATTCGTGAAGCGATTCAAAATTAAGTTTGCGCCGGACCAAGTCACAAATTTTTCTCGTGTAATTACGCTCATTGCTAATCAACCTTTCTGCTCTAATCAAGATGAGGCACTCTTCTTTTATTGCTTTATATCTGATTATTTCCGCAAACTAGTAACCAATAATGCTGACCCTTCTAAGCGAAAATGCACTCGGCAAGAAGTAGTTGCGGCGCTGCAAAGTGGAAAAAGAAATATATTCTATTCAGCATTTTCTGAGTACGAATCCAGAGAGAAATTCTTAGCTATCCTTAAGAAACGCTTTCAACGCCCATTAGCATCTCAGACCGCATTTATTTTCATCGGAAAACGCGAACACCATGAATTGACTGACATCGGTGACTTACTACTCAAGATCATTAATCAGCATTTTCATAAGGCTGTGTACAACGTGGAGCCTATTACTTTTGTCCTACATGATGATGATTGCGTTAGTGCAAAGAAGTATTTGATAAAGAATGACGTCGCAATTAATGATGGTTACGAAGCGATTGAATTTAGCAATGGCATGTTCAACCGTCACCATATTTCAATCAGGAAAAGCAATAGGGGGAAAGCAACCGAATCGCTAGGAGAAATCTCATTCAAGGCGAGAGTGATCGGCATTAATTCGTTTCGAAAATTAACGGGGTTCAGTTTTCCTCCAGAAAAAATTTATTACTTTGGCGTTGACGAAGAAGGTATCTTTTCTAATGTGCCGATGTTTAGTGTTGATTCGATTAACGCCAAAGAAATTTGGCATTTATTCCAGAAATAAATTATGAATTCAGATAATTTCAAAATTTCTAGCGTTTCTTCGACTGCTTTGGTAATTGAGATAATTGACCCATCCCAATTCGACGGAGTGTTCGGAATAGGCAGTTACGTCAAAGTCCCCTGTCGTGGATATGTGGACCAATATGTCGTTGGGGTGGTAGACAATTACAAAATTAAGGATACACAATCTTCTGACCCTACAGTTCCTACCGCATCACCATCGTTTCTCTTGGACGTTCATTTAATCGGAATGCTTTATGGCAAAGCAGGTAAATACTCGTTTAAGCGTGGTGGACATGGCATACCTCTGCCGCCTAACAATGGTATAGCGATTCTTGAAAAACAAGAGCTAGACGGGATATTTGCTACTGACTTGGCCGTAGCTGATCGATTGACTTTTTCGAGTCTCGCAAACAATCCTAATATTCGTGTTCCAATAAACGGTAATAAATTTTTCAATAAGCATTTTTGTATTGTCGGCTCTACAGGCTCTGGAAAATCTCATACCGTTGCCAAATTGCTTCAGTCCGCAAAGGACTCAAAATCTTCTCAGTACGCCGGTTTGAATAATTCACACATTGTTATTTTTGACATTCATGGTGAATATAAAAGTGCCTTTGACGGATGCAATTACTTAGATTCGTCAAAAATAAAAATACCGTATTGGCTTTTTGATGGAGAGGAACTAGGGGAGCTATTCATAGAGAGCAGTGAAAATAATTCTTACAACCAGATATCGCAGTTTCGCCACGCTGTAGTGGAAAATAAACGCCGCCATAATACGGAAAAGAAAGTCTATTTTGATTCTCCATTAAAATTCAAAATTGGGGAAATTTTGAGATACATCCGAAACATGAATGCGGAGTTGGTAAACAAAAAAGGGGGGAAGATTCCGGAGGACAAGCAGGGAATAAAAATCGTTAGTCGAGTACCTAATTATTTTGATAAAGAATATGAGTTTGAAAAGGTTAACGCCGATTTTGTGAATGGCCCTTATACAGGAGAATTTGAGCGGTTTCTAATGCGATTAGAGAACACTATTAATAATCCACGCCTCGACTTCATTTTCAAGGATGTCTGAGGTGTACTGTCAATAGCGGACACTCATGTTCTAAGCTGCCTGTGAGTGCCGATTAAAATTTTCAGCAAATAAGGCTGGCGATATATTGCCAAGACGCGAGTGACGTCGCTGGCGGTTATAAA
>NZ_JBMPOT010000052.1:0-2499 GCF_049340425.1 Undibacterium sp. JH2W
GTAAGCACCTCACCAGCACCGTCCTTGACTTTTTACGTTTAACTCGAAGTCAAACTCAGACTCAGGCTGTTTTTTGCGCCAGACGATCAGCGACATTCCAAGGCAAGAGATCGGCGACCTTATTGATCGGGTAGTCTGCAATATACGTGAACACATAACGCAGGTAAGCCTCAGGATCAATACCATTCATTCGTGCCGTGCCGATGAGGCCGTACATCGCGGCTGCCCGCTCACCACCACTATCCGCGCCCAGGAACAGGAAGTTCTTGCGGCCAAGGCAGCAACCCCGTAACGCATTCTCGGCGATGTTGTTATCCATCTCGGCCACGCCATCGTCGCAGTAATAGATCAAGGCCTGCCACTGGTTGAGCATGTAGTTGATCGCCTTGGTGGTCTCGGATTGCGTAGAGAGTGTCAGCAGCCGATTGCGCAGCCACACTTCCAGTTCAACCAGAAGTGGCTGGGCCTGTGACTGCCGGATACGCTGACGTTCAGTTTGTGACTGTCCCCGGATTTGCGCCTCAATGGCATACAACTCGCCAATCCGGCGCAGAATTTCGGTGGTCGTTGGTGTGGCCTTTTTTACATGTAAATCATAGACCTTGCGTCTGGCATGCGCCCAGCAGGCTGCTTCGGTCACGCTGCCATCGGTATAAATCTTGTCATAACCTCCATAGGCATCCGCTTGCAGCACCCCGGTGAATCCCTCCAGATGCGTCTGCGGATGCAGACCCTGCCGGTTCGCGGAATAAGCAAACCAGGCCGCCGGAGCAGCATGGGAGCCAGAGTGTCGGTCATCACGCACGTAGACCCAGAGTCGGCCAGTTTTTGTTTTACCGTTACCCGGTGCCAATACCGGCATCGGTGTATCGTCACTATGGACTTTGCCAGGAGCGAGCACATAGCGACGCAAGGCTTCCACCAGCGGCGTGATCAAGACGCCACATGCGCCCATCCAGCGCCCTGTCGTTGCTGGATCGAGTTCCACACCGCGGCGGGCATGAATGAGGGCTTGCCGATACAGTGGTTGGTGATCAGCAAATTTGGCAACGGCGATATTCGCCAATAACCCAGGGCCTGCAAATCCCCGCTGGATCGGACGACTCGGTGCTGGTGCCTGAACGATGCAATCACAGCAGGCACAGGCTTTCTTCTTCCTCACATGGCGAATGACCTTGAACGCGGCTTCAATCACTTCTAGTTGCTCAGAGACATCTTCGCCCAGTGGTTTGAGATTGCCACCGCATTGCGGACAAGCGTCTTCCTCCGGTTCAATCATGTGTTCTTCGCGTGGCAAGCTCTCAGGGAAGGGCTGGTGGATTGATTTCTGGCGTGGCTGCGCTGGCGCATCTGCTATCTGCTCTGCTGCCCCTTCTTCGGCAATCAAATCTTCCAGGCGGGTTTCCAGTTGCTCCAGCTTCCGGTCGATCTTCTCGGATTGGCGACCGAACATCATGCGCTTCAATTTGGCGATCTGGAGTGTCAGTTGTTCGATCTCAAGCGTACGTACGCTCAGAGCTAATTCCAGGGTTGATACCGTTTGGCGCAAGGATTGCAATTCGCCATCCCGCTGGAGCAGCAGTGCTTTGAGGGCATCGATATCGTCTGGAAGCGAAGGAGTGGCAGGCATGCGTGGAGTTTACGCATGTTCTGGAACGTTTACAAGAGCGATAGCGGTGGACAGGTACGTTCCGGCTGTTTCCAGTTAATTCCTTCGAGCAGCATGGATAGCTGTGCCTGGGTCAGATGGACTTTACCACTGCTCGCCTGGGGCCAGACGAAGCGGCCACGTTCTAATCGCTTGATCAACAGGCATACTCCATCGCTGGTGGCCCACAGCACTTTAAGCACGTTGCCACGCTTTCCCCGGAATACAAACACATGACCAGCCAAAGGATCTTCAAGAAGCGTCATTTGCACTTTGGCCGCCAGACCATTCATACCAGAACGCATATCCGTTACGCCCGCTGCCAGCCAGATGCGTGTTCCCGCCGGTAGGCCTATCATGGGCGTAACATTTCTAATACGGCACGGACCATGCTCAGGTCGGCCTTGCCATCAAAACGCATCACTGCACCAGCGATCTGGATTTCAATCACACTTGGCTCAGTGGTCGCAGTTCTTTGAGCGACAACAGCGTCAGGACTAGCAGTTGGATGCTCAGGTGGTAAATGATCTGGATTGTCGTCGACGATGGTCACTGGCAACATGGCCTGCCGATGCATCACGCCATCCAATCGGCCGTCCCGCAATTCGCGACGCCATTTGAACAGCATGTTGACGTTGATGTCATTCTCTTGCGCAAGAAGGGATACCGAAACGCCTGGTTCAGATGCGCGTTGCGCAAGTTGCTTTCTGAATTCAGGTGAATAGTTAGGGCGCCGCTTCCTGCGGACCGGTGTGTCTAATAACTCCAAAGTAGCTCCCGCTAAAATGTAACGGGAACTACTTTGAGGGTTTTTTATGCCGGTGTACAGACGGGGCTGATGAGGTGCTTAC
>NZ_JBMPOT010000053.1:0-2449 GCF_049340425.1 Undibacterium sp. JH2W
GACTTTGTCGCCATTGGCGCTGGTGATGGTGCTGAGGTAGTCACCGGTGTAGCCATAGGTGACGGTATTGCCATTGGCATCACTGGAGAATAACAGGCGTCCGTTCGTTCCGGCATAGCTTTCTGTGCTCTGGCTGGTGGGGTCTGTCCATGTCCAGCTGGAGTTGATGACATCGTATTTGATGGAATCAGATTTACCGGTGCCGGAACGGGCCAGGTAGCTGTTGCTGGTCAGGTCAAAGTCGTAAATTTGGATGGCATTGTCGGCACCGACGCGCTGGAGGCTGCTGCCTGCTTGGTTCAGGGTACCTGTCAGGTTGACGATGCGGCGGTAACCGTTGATCCACCAGGTATCTGTATTGTCGTCTTTGATGACGCCTTGGCTGTTGTAGGTGCGGATGACGGAAAGATCGTTGCCACGGCTGGCAAGGAAACCGTCTTTGTCTTGTAGGACGAGGTTGCCGGTAGCAACGTTGACGATGCTTTGTTCGCCTGTCTTACCCTGGCTGGCGGAACCAAGATTGCCGCGCTGTCCCAGGTTGGAGGAAGATGTTAAATTCAGACCTGTGCTGTTTCCGCTAACGATCGCTACCATGAATTCATCCTTTTATGTTCTGACTATGACCAATGAGTTAACTTGAAGCGCACCAACTTCTCTGTTGCACGCTTCACTTATTGAGCAATAGTCCAAACATTCTGGAATTTGTTTAGGTGAAATCGAAAATAAATATAAAATCCATTTTTAATTCTTTAATTAAGCTAAACACATATTGATCGTTAATTAAAATTAGCAAAACATTCAAATAATATTCAGCATCAAGTTTAAAGAAAAGCAAGGCAACAACGCATCACAAGTACGGTCAATTCAATAATTAGTAATATTTAAGCAATCAATCGTGAATTGGATTGAGGCAAGGTATATGGCAAAAGAGGTACCAGTTAAGACTGGATTAGGGGGGCGAGTAATCATCTTAATTTAGTTCGATATATCGACGATTATCAACCAGAATATGATGGACCGTATACCACCTTGCAGGTCGGTTTGCTGATCAAGGTAATTAAAGGCGAAATATGAGTAGCTTGAGCATGGCAACAACACATTTGAATGCGTCAGTGGGCGAAGTGCTTTCTCCGAGCCAGCTTGCGGCTGCTCTGCAAGCCGCAACATTGGATGCACTGGCAGGATCACCTAAAGCGGCAGCTGCAGCAAGCTACTTGTTCGTGGAGGTCAATCCCAGGATGATCGCACTTTGTGCGCACGAAGCTGGAACAGATATCGATCATGCCAACATGTTATATCTCGATTTGCTACAGCGCTCCATGCCTCGCGTCATCGCATGGGAGATCGCAGTCGAGGGGATGCTATGTTCTAATTTCAAAGGAAGCATTTAACCAGGCTTAAGTCTAGCTTGATGTATGGTGCGAAAGGTATCAAGGCTAATACGCCACATACGGCTTAGATGATATGTTTGCTCTGAAGAGAATTGTGCACATTTCTCTAGACTTCAGTCGACTCAAGGTTTTCTTTCGTGGGGACTGCTTTAATACACTGGTACCGAGGAATAGTTGATGCAAATGCAAATATTTTCTTAAATAGCGTGATTCTTAAATAATTTGGCGTTTTTCTTAAATAGCGTGAACTTAACCAGCTTTCTATAGACTTATCCGCTCTATAATTTCAAGATCAAGAGAGATTCCAAAATGGATATGGTTACTTGCAATTGCTTCCCTAATTTTCGCTATGTTGCACACCTCCACAAGGGAGTCTCTACAAAGAATGATCTGCACTCTCCCTGAGAAATCTCGTCTCTTGGGGGGCGCACATTTGAGATGCTTAATTCACTTCTCACTGAGCATGAAAAAGAAAAAAAGAATACAAACGACGCTATGCGGAAGGTAGTCAAAGAAATAGATATGGCTCAGCGAGACACGCAACACTAAATAATATTACGGACTTCCCATTGAAACAAAATGTCATTCTCGAAAACTGCGATTAGTTTGACCAAGACGCAGAAATTTGTATCAGAAGGTTGAACTACCGCGATCATTCCATTCTTCATTCTGGCAACATGACTTGGAAACCGAAATACACCTGGATCGGTAATGTCCTCAAATTTTTTTGTGCCAGCTGCAACTCTTACAGCCCCATTAACGCTATGAAGGTCCACGCAGCCATGTGCTGGCTGCAGAGTTTGCCAAGAAATGGGAATGTATCTTGAATCTTGGCTACTGAAATGAATCTTAATTTCGATTCCACTGTGCACCACCGGAACGCGCCGCTTCCCATTCCCATGCACCGCGTGGATGTCTCCATATTCGAAGGTTGAGGTATCCTGACTTTTTCGGACATTCCTGTTTGTTAAAATAAACGATCAGGAGAAATAATGAAACAGAAAAAAAGATATACCCCGGAATTGCGGGAAGAAGCGGTGAAACTTGTATTGGCGCAA
>NZ_JBMPOT010000054.1:0-2426 GCF_049340425.1 Undibacterium sp. JH2W
GAAACCGTGCTGGCCACCGAAACCGGTGCCTCCCTCAATGGTCTCGTCATGAGCAATGGCCGCTACAATGGCGGCCGCCTCAATGTTCGCCCGGCAGCAGAATTCATGGACACCATGGTCGTTGCCACCAGCGCCACCGGCCAGGCCAGCGGCAAACAAGACATCGTCCCTGGCGTGACAGGCTACTTCCGTGACAATCGCTACAATGCCATGAATGCCTTGGTTGGCAGCAGCAGCGACGACCACGTCTGGCGCAACTTTGGTGTCGATACCCAGGGCCATGCAGTCGAAACCGACGTCACCGTCACCGAAAGCGGCAATGCCGTCTCCACCAGCTATGCCCACTACGACCTCCTTGGTCGCCAGGACGCCAGCTACAGCGACGTCTTTACCGCCACCACCATCAGCAATGGCAGCATCAGCCAAAGCGCCCAGCGCAGCATCGCCCGCCAGACCTACGACTACGCAGGCAACGTCAACAGCCACACCGACGCTGCTGGCCACCTCAGCACCGCCAGCTATGACGAAGCAGGCCGCCTGGCCAGCCAGACCGATGCCCTGGGTCACACCAAGAGCTTCCATTACGATGCCCAGGACCGTCTGGTCGCCACTACCGATGAAAACGGCCACACCAACTACCGTCATTACGACCTCAGTGGCCAGGTAGACAAGACCACCGATGCTACCGGCCTCATCCAGCAATACCAGCATGACGCCTTTGGCCGCACCATCTACGCCATTGACGGCAATGTCAACTACACCAACCTGCGCTACGACCAGCGCGACGGTCTCCTGCAACAAGGCAAGACCGAGTTCGAACTCGACGCCTGGGGCCAGCGCATCGCCCAGCATGACACTGGCGACGCCAGCAGCACCAGCGGCCACCGCCGCCAGACCACCTACGACCAATACGGTCGCGTCACCAGCGTCACTGATTGGAAAACCAGCGTTGACCAAGCCCAGCCACAAGCGGTGACCACCTACCGCAGCTACGACAGCTACGGCAACCTCATTGCTGAAGTCGACGGCAATGGCAAAGGCACCGCCTACCAGTACGACGGCTTTGGTCGCATGACCCGCCGTATTGACCAGGCAGGCCGCGCCACCATCTACACCTACGACGAGCAGAGACGCCAGGCACTGCAGACCAGCACTGACAAACAAAACATTCGCAAGAGCTACGATCAGGCAGGTCACCTCATCCAGGTTGTTGACAGCGCCACCGGCACCCAGACCGACTACGCCTACGACATCAACGGCCAGCGCGTACAAGAAAAAGTCCACAGCCAGCTCGATGGAGAAGGCCAGGCACACAACCGCGACGTACGCAACCAGTACGACGAACTCGGTCGCCTGACCGGCTTTAGCGACGCCATCACTGGCGTCTCCCAAAGCATGCAATACGACGCCGTCGGCAACCGCACCCGTGTCACCGGCAGCGGTGGTGGTGTCAGTGTCGACCACATCAGCGTCTACGATGCGGCCGACCGTATTACCAGCACAGTCACCGCCGATGGCCAGGTGAGCATTACCTATGACGCTGCAGGCAACCGCAAGACCAGCACGGTAGGTGGTGTCACCACCACCTACAGCTATGACGCCTACAACCGCGTCACCGACGGCACCGGCAGCGATGGTAGCAGCCAGCACTGGGAATACGACGCTGGTGGCAACGTCACCCTGTATGCCGAAGGCAAAGGCGGCATGCTCACCAAGTCCACCCGCAGTCGCTACGACCAGAGCGGCCAGGTCCTGTGGAGCCGTACCGACAACGATCCTGGCACCCCAAAAGCCAGCATGCAGGAAACCTACAACCGCTACGACAATGCAGGTCACCTCATCGCCAGCAGCCTGCACATGATCGACGACAAGGTCAACAAGACCTTCCAGTACCTCTACGACATTGATGCCACGGGTCAGCAAAACCGCATCCGCGCCTTTGGTGATGCCAACGGCAACAGCATCCTCGTCTATAACGAAAACCACCAGCTCGTCATCGTCAACCAGGGCAAGGGCGATGGTAAAGACAGGGCAGAAACCAGCCGCTACATCTATAACGCCGACAACCAGATCCTCAGCAAGATCCATGATGACGGCAAACACGGTGTAGAAAGGATGGAGTACCACTACACCAACGGCAACATCGAAGCCCAGACAGGTGTCGATGCTGAAGGCAAGAACCAGAGCAAGCTAGACACCGGCAACTACGCCTTCTTCCAGATGCTCGATGACAGCCACCCCGGAGGTGTCAGCCATTACACCATCAGGTCAGGTGACACCCTGCAAGGCATTGCCAGCGCCGTCTACGGCACCTCCAGCCTGTGGTACCTGATTGCCGACGCCAATGGCCTCACCGCCGAGAGCAGCCTCACTGAAGGCAATGTCATTACCATTCCGAATACCGCGCAGACGGGGAGGATTGATAG
>NZ_JBMPOT010000055.1:0-1734 GCF_049340425.1 Undibacterium sp. JH2W
TTGACCAACTGTCAGGTTGTTCAGTGTGAATACGTCTGTACCAGCTGTTGGTGTGTTGTTTGGTACACCAGCTGTGTTGGAGACGTTGCGCACCAATACGCCTGTGACGTCTGGCAGTTTGGCGAAGTCGACTGAAGAAGAAGCATTGTTCAACAGAACTTGAACTTGTTCAACTTTAGTCACGATGGAGGAACCCGTTGTACCGGCTGTAATGTTGCCACCGTTGACGATGACGAGGGTGTCGTTACCGTCGCCACCTGTCAGGCTGTCGCCAGTCTGGATGGTGTCTGCCAGGTAGAATATGTCGTTACCAGAACCGCCTGTGACTGTGACATTTTGCAATTGGCCGGATGTGTCTGCTTTGCCAGTTGTGAAGATGCCATTGCCCAGGTTCAGGGTCAGGTTGCCTTTGAATGCGGATGCATCGATGGCAGACAGACGACCTGCTGCTTGCAGGATGCCGCCAGCGTAGTTGACGGATTCAATGGTGCCAACTGCTGGGTTGACGACGTTTTGAACTTGCGCCAGTGTCAGGTCTTTGTCACCTGTGATTTTAACAACGCCTGCTGTGCCTGTGTCCATTGGCAGGTTCAGGATGCCGATGTTGTTGACGTTGCCTGTGCTGTTGATGGTCAGGTTTTCGTAACCTTGGTTCGCAACGCCTGCAGCGGATGTGCCAGAAACGTTTTGACCAATGTTGACTGTGCCAACTTGAACGTCGGACAGGTTGAGGTTGCCTGTGTTGCTACCCAGCAATGTACCTGCGCCGAAGGAGAATTCAACAACGCCTGCGTTGTTGGCATTGGTGCTGGTCAGGGACATGTTGGTGAGAACAGATTTGATGTTCTCAATACGTGCTGTGTTAGTACCTGCTGTGGAGGCAATGCGGTTGATGCCGATGTTTTGCAAGCCAGTAGAATCTTGCAGGTCAACTGCAACAACTGCTGTATTGGCAACGTTTTGCGCATCTGCAGAGCCAGAGAACGTGAAGTTCGCTGTCTGGATGTTTTTCAGCGTTGGGGTGATGATTGGCGCGCCGTTGTCATTGGAGTTACCCAGTGTGGCTGTCAATTTGTTGTTGGCTGTAGCGGAGGTGTTGGAGCCTGTCAGTACGTCTTCGTCTTGCAGGGCATTAACACGTGCATTGCCGTTTGGTGTATAGACCAGGCCTGCCGTGAAGTTTTCTGCTGACTTGATGTCTGTTTGGCTTGTCAGTGTGAAGTCTTTTTGACCGCCACCAGCAACGATGGAGGCGATAGTCGCATCTTGTGTCGCGATTTGGGATGCTTGTGTCGCTGAGTCAACAACTTTGCTCAACCAGTCTTTGGCCAGGTTAGTGTTGGCGACGACGGAATATGCTTCAACTTCATCTGATGTGTCTACTGCTGTAGTAAACGATGTCGCTGCTGCAACTTTGGAGTCAACTGCGACTTTGTCTGCACCAGTCGCGCCGCCCAGAATGGAGATCGCTGCCTGGCCGATGGACACTTTGCCATTGTTCAGTTGACCAACCCAGTAGGTCAAGCCTGCGATGTCCGCTTTGTGGCCAAACAGATTGGTAAAAATCGCATTAACTGTTTCTTCTGGTGTTTTGCCAGTAAATATTGTGGCGTATTCTGGTTGCTTGGCGAAAGAGTCAGCAATTTGACCTATCGTCATGTTTTGCGCTGCCCAGTAATTCAGACCATTTGGATCCGCTGGACGGTTGAAATAAGCGATGTAAAGCTTTTGGAT
>NZ_JBMPOT010000056.1:0-1352 GCF_049340425.1 Undibacterium sp. JH2W
GGGGGTGTCCGGAATTTTGTGTAAACGGTTTTTCATTTATTTCAGCGACATCCGGTCATCGAACTGGATGGTAAAGCGGTTGAATGCCCCTTTCCAATCCCGTATTGGCATAGTCCATTTCTTGCTGATGTTGTTGAGTGCCAGGTAGAACAGCTTGCTGACTGCTTCATCAGTGGGGAACGAACTACGCGTTTTGATGACCTTGCGCAGGCTCATGTTAATCGATTCAATGGCGTTCGTGGTGTAGATTACCTTACGGATCTCCGCCGGGTAGTCGAAGAAGGGAATGACCCTCTCCCAGTTACGTCGCCATGATTGCCCTATGGGCAGGTACCGCTGGTCCCACTTAGCCTCGAATTGCGTGAGCATAAGACCGGCCTCGTCG
This sequence comes from Undibacterium sp. JH2W, assembly GCF_049340425.1. Taxonomy (NCBI): domain Bacteria; kingdom Pseudomonadati; phylum Pseudomonadota; class Betaproteobacteria; order Burkholderiales; family Oxalobacteraceae; genus Undibacterium; species Undibacterium sp. JH2W. The sequence continues at coordinate 386 of NZ_JBMPOT010000056.1, forward strand.
GCAGTGGCTGCGGTATAAATGGTGCGCAGATCGGCGGCTACCTCCTTCTGATCTTTCCATGGCACAAAGTGCAGGCTGTTGCGTACCATGTGAACAATGCAAAGCTGGACTGCCGCCTTGGGGTAGACTGCTTCGATCGCATCAGGGAAACCCTTGAGACCGTCTACACAGGCAATGAAGATGTCCTGCACGCCACGATTTTTCAGTTCAGTGACGACCTGCAGCCAGAACTTGGCTCCCTCGGTCTGGGCAATCCACAGACCCAGTACTTCCTTGTGACCATCCATGTTCACGCCAATGGCGAGAAATACGGCCTTGTTGCGTACTGCACCAGCATCGCGCACTTTGACGTGGATGCAGTCAAGGTACAGGATGGGATAGAGCGCGTCGAGTGGACGGGCTTGCCAGGCCTTCACATCCTCACTGACGCCATCGGTCACGCTGGAGATGAGCGCTGGTGACACTTCCGTGCCATACATCTCTTCCAGGTGGCTCTGGATCTCCCGTACACTCAGGCCACGGGCGTAGAGGGAGATAATCTTGTCGTCGAAGCCGCTCCAGCGGGTTTGGTGCTTGGCGATGATTTGCGGTTCGAACGTACCTTGACGGTCGCGCGGTATGTCGATTGGTAGCGCGCCGAAATCACCCTTGAGTGTTTTGCCACTGTGGCCATTGCGGGTGTTGGCGCTGTCATTGCTGACGACTCCACTCTTGTCGTGGCCCAGATGGTCGGTCATTTCGACTTCCAGGGCTCGCTCGACAAGCATCTTGGTGAGCTGCTTGAGCAGGCCGTTCTCCCCAATCAGGTCTTCGGGCTTCTTGTAGTTGGCCAACAATCCATCGGCCAGTTTGAGCAATTCCGGGTCAGGCTTGGCCCGCTTGTTACGCTTTGCAACGGTCATCATTTCTCCTTGAAGGTAGCAGTGTCCTGCTAAATGACCGTTTACACAAAATTAATTACACCCTC
>NZ_JBMPOT010000057.1:0-1233 GCF_049340425.1 Undibacterium sp. JH2W
AATACTATTCATGAGATTACTCCTATGGCACTTTCGTGCTGGTTTTATAAAGATTCGCACCTCTATCAAACCGGGTAATCTCTCCTTTTGCAAGGACCTTCTGTCAGATCAAATCGAAACTAATACATTTAATTCCAACTAAATGTTTTCTTATACTGTTGACCACGCCTGAAAAAGCACCATGACATCCTGCAACAAAATCATGGACACAATGCAGTCTTGGTCAAGAATCATGGCTTGTTCTTAGGGGCTTGGAGTTAGCAACATATCTGTTGCCTTTTCTATCATAGTGGCCAGTTCTGGATCAGTTTGCATTTGATTTTGAATGTCCTCTACCATTTTAAAGAATCTGGGGTCTGCGATGAGTCTTTCCCCAAGCTCATCTAACAAAACTGATTCCAGAAATACCCGAAAGGCCTTCCTGCGCCTTTGAGGATCTTCCAATGGGATGCCGGCAACCCTTTTTACGATTAAATCTCCCAAGTCTTCTTTCTTCTTTGGGGATAATTTTTTATCTTTGGCCACTTCCTTTTTTACGCCATGCGTTGTCGCACGTGTAGCCTTGCTGGCTGTGCGCATTGAATCAATCTGGCTGCGGATAATACTTGCCAATTGGCCTGTGCTTTCAATTTTCATTGTTTTTGCTTATACAAACTGTTTGTCAGGTATTCCATTGAGTCGATAAAAAGTAGGGTGCCTTACCGTTGGTAAGATATTTTACGTCGAGATAGTTGAATTGATCGTTAATTGTCGAAGAGCCAGCAGTATTTTTGTTGCCCCCCATTTCCCCACTGAAATATGGAAACTCCTGCAGCAAATTTCTATGTAAAGTACTGCTACCTCACTCCGTACAACTCAAACAAAACTAAATTTAAACTTAAAAATGAGATTAATAATGTATTTTATTTTGAAATATTCAATCATACAGACTAAATAATGGAATTTGGATCTTTCTTCGATTTCACCTAAACAAATTCCCAAATGTTTGGACTATTGCTTCAAGAAACGACGCGTGTGCACAAGCCAGCGGCGTAAAGCAAACAATAAGTCAGAACATAAAAGGATGAATTCATGGTAGCGATCGTCAGCGGAAACAGCACAGGTCTGTGAGGTGTACTGTCAATAGCGGACACTCATGTTCTAAGCTGCCTGTGAGTGCCGATTAAAATTTTCAGCAAATAAGGCTGGCGATATATTGCCAAGACGCGAGTGACGTCGCTGGCGGTTATAAAA
>NZ_JBMPOT010000058.1:0-1213 GCF_049340425.1 Undibacterium sp. JH2W
CGTACGATTACGCTGCGCTTGTATGGTTATAAGTGACGATTTCTGGGAAACTAGAAAGCGTCGGGGTGGAGGGACAACGCTGCGCATCTGCAGTTTTAGCTGACAGACTCGATTAGAACTCTCCCACCCCACCTCTTCAACGTCGATGAGGAATCCAGCGGTCAATAGGCCTGCCAACCAATACCGCCGATATGTGCAAGCTAACGTGAAGAAGTGGCCACCCCAACATTCTCACTTTAACGATAAGGAGGCAATCATGCAATCCCCGTTATTCATTGGTGTTGATGTGGCGAAATCTGAGGTCGTTATCGCCTGCTCGGAAAGCAGTTTCCCGGTGCGTGCTGTTGCTAATGAATTGGCTGCTTTAAAGAAATTCCTGAAACAACTGCCGCCTGGCTCGTCTATTGCGATGGAAGCAACCGGCGCCTATCACCAGGTGCTGGCTGACCTGGCTTTTCAGATGGGCTTGCATGTTTATGTGCTCAACCCTAAAGATACCCGTCATTATGCAAAAGGAGTGGGGGCGCGTGCCAAGACTGACAACGTCGATGCCATGCTCATTGCCCGTTACCTGGCACATGAAGTCAAGGAGCTGCGTCGCTATGAACCTGCTACGCCTGAGCAACGCACAATGGATGAGTTGCTTAAACGCAGGGCTAAAATTGTTTCCCTGAAGACCGCATTCCGCCTGACCTGTGATGGAGCGCCGTCACTGAAAGTGAAATCAGCCAAGCTTTTAGATAACTTTACAGATTTACTCAAGCAAATCGATCAGGACATTGCCGCATTGAATAAGGATATTCCCAACCGGGATGAACAAGTCTGTCGCTTGCAATCCATTGCAGGAGTCGGGCTATTAACCAGCTCCTGGCTGGCCAATCTGTTTGATCGCGTTCGTTTCACAAACAGTGATGCCGTCGTTGCATTTGTCGGTATGGATCCACGTCCCTGTGACTCTGGTCAAAAACGTGGCCGCAGGAGGTTGTCCAAGCGAGGCCCTGCTGAAGGGCGCCGCTTGCTATTTAACGCTGGTATGGCAGCAGCAAAATCAAAGGTATGGGCACCTGTGTATCAACATTATCGGCAACTTGGCTGGCCCTCAACGGCCGCTATCATGATCATCGCACGTAAAATATTGCGAGTTGCTTTTAGCCTGTTCAAGAACGGCGTTGATTTTAATTCTGATCTCATCTCGATAAAAACTTGACGGGAA
>NZ_JBMPOT010000059.1:0-1182 GCF_049340425.1 Undibacterium sp. JH2W
TGCGCCAATACAAGTTTCACCGCTTCTTCCCGCAATTCCGGGGTATATCTTTTTTTCTGTTTCATTATTTCTCCTGATCGTTTATTTTAACAAACAGGAATGTCCGAAAAAGTCAGGATACCTCACCCCGATAGAAGCGCCGAATAACGTAGTCTTCCATGTTAAAAAGAGTCCAAGGAATCGTGTTGAAAACGTATTGAATCCTACGGATTCTGCTCTCAATTACTGTGATAGCATCTTGAAGAAATTTGGTGGATTCCTTTTGCCTATTGCGATTTCGTTCCTTGATTTTCGACTCTATAAGCGACTTCTCATCCAGATACTGTAATAGCTCGCCACACGCCTTGTCCTGCGCCAGCTTCCAGCCCTCATGTACCTTGTTTCTGAAGTATTGAAAGGAGAGCTTATTGTCCGCCTCAGGCACATGGATATTTATCCCATGCCGACAGACCAATTCTACAAGCTCCAAAATGAATTTATTAAAATCGTCATGCGACTTTTCCGGATGTATAACGGTTACCACATTCCCTCCCTATATTAGACTAATCATTGTCGGCAGTTTTTACGTGTGGTTCGCGAGATTTCCGACGAAGAAATGCGCGTACCGTCTGATCATTTCAATACACAAGACTTTATTCAAACTCTGATTGAGTTTGCTTTTTTATTTGCGGTCGAGAAATATTTTTATTTGGTGGCTCTACTGCCTGAAAAATTGTATTGCTACCACTTTGTACACATTGCATTAGCGTGTTATCAGCACGCGTAGGGGCGATTAGCGCCGCGTAATCGCCCACCTGGTTGACAATGTATGAAAGTTAGCCCTGCCCCCGCTAAAGTGAGGTCGCTTACTTTTTTTTGGAAAAAGCGATGTTTCTTTCTTCTTCAGTTGGTGAAAATTGGATGTCGATAACGAATTTTTCATCGTCTGAAAGAGTAGCGTAGATACCTTTTTTTGCCCAAGATAAATATGGTTGGAAGTTATCGTCTCGAAAACCCGATTTCTCTGATTTACCGTATTTTGAAATTACTCTTTGAAGAGGAATTGGGATGGAAGGAACCCTGAGGTATCCTGACTTTTTCGGACATTCCTGTTTGTTAAAATAAACGATCAGGAGAAATAATGAAACAGAAAAAAAGATATACCCCGGAATTGCGGGAAGAAGCGGTGAAACTTGTATTGGC
>NZ_JBMPOT010000060.1:0-1037 GCF_049340425.1 Undibacterium sp. JH2W
TAGGATGATACGCACTCACCAGTTACTTGATGACAAGGCTGTGCAAAAGCAACGCTTGTCATTTGCCATGCAATTCGCCAATCAACTGTGGCAAGCCGATACCTTGTATGGGCCGACGATTAAACAAACGGATGGGCAGTGGAGGAAGACTTTCCTGATCGCCTTCATTGACGATGCATCCAGGGTAGTGACGCATGCTGAATTCTTTTACCGTGACAATACCGAGAACATGGTGCTGGCCTTTCGGTCGGCCTTGTATAAGCGCGGTAAGCCAGAACGTTTGTATTTCGACAATGGGGCGAATTATTCCGCTAAAGAAATTCTGCAGGCTTGTGTGCGGCTCGATATTCATCTCTCTCATGCGCCGATTCGTGACGGTGCAGCCAAGGGGAAGATTGAGCGTTTCTTCCGGGGGTTCCGGGATCGCTTCCTGACTTTGCATCCCAGCTTCGCGTCTCTGGAAGAATTGAATCGTTTGACGCATGAGTGGGTGGAGGGCCAATACAATTCGAAGTCGCATAGTGCCATAGGAATGACGCCAATTGATCGTTTCAATCTGGACCGGAACTGGGTGACATTTTTGACTGACGATGCTTTTTCTGCGGAGGTGTTCTTTATCGAGGAGACGCGTAAGGTAAGTAAGACCAACGTATTCTCGATCCATTCGCAGCGCTATGAATGTCCGGTCGATTTACGCGACAAATCCATCCAGGTACGCTATGACCGTATGCGCTGTGACCGCTTCGTGGTGTATTTCAATGGACACCGCATGGGGGAAGCGACGGTGTTGGATTTATATGCCAATGCGCGCCTGCGTGCACCGGCAACGGTTGGGGGTGATGATGATTAAGGCCACCTTCGGTTTAACCAAAGAGCCGTTTTACCGCAGTGAGGTGGCGTTGTTGCCGCCGCAGGTCGAAGCCATGGAGATGATCCGGGTTCATGCACAACATGGCGGTTTCTCGGTGATCGTGGGTCATCCCGGCGTCGGTAAGTCTGTCATTCGTGAGCATCTGGAGCAGTTGGGTAAGGAGCGT
>NZ_JBMPOT010000061.1:0-890 GCF_049340425.1 Undibacterium sp. JH2W
TTTGCAGTATTTAATTTTTACAAGAAAATTTACCTGGGCAAATTGACGTTATAACTGACAGGTTCTTTGATGATGGCAAATAGGTTCAAATAGGTCGGTTTGTACGCTGGGAGCGGGGGAAATTACATGGATGACTATGCGGGCTATAAAGCCTTGTTTGCCAATGGCATCACGGAACTGGCTTGCCTGGCACATGCCAGACGCAAATTCTTTGATTTGCATGCCGCTAACCAGCATCCGATAGCGGCAGAGGCCTTGGGCAAGATCGCAGAACTGTATGCCATTGAGAGTGCAGCTAAAGAGGACACGATAGAACAAAGAGCTATCAGACGGCAAGAGCAGTCCAGACCAAGACTTGAGGTCATGCATGCCTGGTTGTTACAACAGCGGCAGAAGACTGCTGATGGCAGCAGTCTGGCCAAGGCGATTGATTACAGTTTGAAGCGCTGGCCTGCGATTGTGCGCTATGTCAGCAGTGGCCAACTGCCGATCGACAATAACCGTATCGAAAACGCGATACGCCCAATTGCGATCGGCAAGAAGAACTGGTTGTTCGCTGGATCAGAACGAGCGGGCAAGCGGGCGGCAGCCATTCAAAGTTTATTGGCCACTGCCAAGGCCAATGGCATTGAACCGCTGGCTTGGCTCACGCAGACGCTGGAAAAACTTCCCACACACCCTAACAGCAGGATTGATGAGCTGTTGCCACTGCGGACAACAAAGTAACACTCCTATCTGCCAACGTGGGGGCAACGGACGCTTACGATTACGGCTGCTGACCTACTCAATGACAAGGTATTGCCGCTCTTCGCCGAATACGAAATGGGCTTAATTCGAATCTTGACTGATCGGGGAACCGAGTATTGCGGCAGGCCAGAGTCGCACGATTA
>NZ_JBMPOT010000062.1:0-788 GCF_049340425.1 Undibacterium sp. JH2W
TGGTGGTCGGTGCGGTAAGCTGCGGTAGGCACTTGCCTGCATGTGTAAGCGATGCAGCCATCGATACGCGTTGCACGGCGTGGTGGCACCTGTTGCGGCATGATAAGCATGCCAGATGGGTTTACCCGTCATGAGCGATAACACAAACGCCACCACACAGCAGCCAGCATGATGTAGATAGCGAATGGTCGAATCCAGGTAAAGCTGCATGGTACGCCCGCACCCTGTGTGATGATGGCGGTTGGAGCAGTAGACGCGTTTGCCAACTGCTTGCGGCTCGGCACCCAAGCGTTTCTTGCGGATGAAACCATGCGAAACCAGGTGCTGTGTTTGCTGGCAATGCTTGCATTGCGCATACTCCAACTGCATGGTCTGCTGGTGAATGGCTTGAAGGCTGGGGTAGTAGCGTTGCATGATGGCACCTGAATCGAAAAAGATGCTTATTTTGCAGTATTTAATTTTTACAAGAAAATTTACCTGGGCAAATTGACGTTATAACTGACAGGTTCTTTGATGATGGCAAATAGGTTCAAATAGGTCGGTTTGTACGCTGGGAGCGGGGGAAATTACAGTCTGGTATCGCGATGCCCAGGGCCATGAAGTCATCGTAGACTGGTACAAGGCCAACACCAACCTCACCAGCAGCCACCAGGCCAATAGTGAAACCGTGCTGGCCACCGAAACCGGTGCCTCCCTCAATGGTCTCGTCATGAGCAATGGCCGCTACAATGGCGGCCGCCTCAATGTTCGCCCGGCAGCAGAATTCATGGACACCATGGTCGTTGCCA
>NZ_JBMPOT010000063.1:0-758 GCF_049340425.1 Undibacterium sp. JH2W
AGCAGTTTGCGGAACATTTCAACGCCAGTACATGTTGTTTTGACTGTGTCTTTGATACCAACGATTTCGATCTCTTCGCCAACTTTGACGATACCGCGTTCGATACGGCCAGTAACTACTGTACCGCGACCGGAGATGGAGAATACGTCTTCTACTGGCAACAGGAAGGCGCCGTCAACAGCGCGTTCTGGTGTTGGGATGTAGGAATCGAGTGCATCAGCCAGTTTCATGATGGCTTCTTCGCCCAATGGACCTTTGTCGCCTTCGAGGGCCAGTTTAGCGGAACCCTGGATGATAGGCAGGTCGTCGCCTGGGAATTCGTATTTGGACAACAATTCACGAACTTCCATTTCGACCAGTTCCAGCAACTCAGCATCATCAACCATGTCGCACTTGTTCAGGAACACGATGATGTATGGTACGCCAACTTGGCGGGCCAACAGGATGTGTTCGCGAGTTTGTGGCATAGGACCGTCTGCTGCGGAGCAAACCAGGATTGCGCCGTCCATTTGAGCCGCGCCTGTGATCATGTTTTTAACATAATCAGCATGGCCTGGGCAGTCAACGTGGGCGTAGTGACGACCAGCTGTTTCGTACTCAACGTGGGCTGTATTGATTGTAATACCGCGCGCTTTTTCTTCTGGTGCTGCATCGATCTGGTCGTAGGCTTTAGCTTCGCCGCCGAATTTTTTCGACAAGACTGTTGCAATCGCTGCTGTCAGTGTGGTTTTGCCGTGATCAACGTGACCAATTGTGCC
>NZ_JBMPOT010000064.1:0-749 GCF_049340425.1 Undibacterium sp. JH2W
ATGGATTGACTGGGCTGCTTGGAGGCTCCCCAGGGTGGGCCGTTATCGGCGTTGATACGCAATGGCAATCCATAGCGTTCAAACGTCGGAATTAATGCTTCTTGCACGGCTTCATGATTGGCCCGACTACACGCATGCAACAATAAATTGAAGCGCGAATGGTCATCCAGTAAGGTCAGTGGGTAGCAAATCCCCTTCAACGTTTCGAAATAGCCTTTGAAGTCAATCTGCCACAGTGCATTGGCTTGTTCATGCTCGAAGCGTTGCCATGGCGTATGTTGTTGACTCGCTTCTGGCAAGATAAGGCCGTGTCTATGCAAAATATGTGTCACGGTACCGGCAAGTGGTAAATCGGCATAGCCAAGATTTTCCAGTCGCTGCCTGATCTTACGGCCTCCCCAGCATGGATGCTCATTGCGTAGTTCAACCACTAATTTCTCCAACTCATCACTGACGCGCAACGGAGAATTCACTGGTCGTCGGGACCGATCTTGCAAACCCGCCTCACCTTGTTCTGCATAGCGCTCTAGCCATTTATAGCCAGTTTTAGCGCTAATACCAAAACGTCTGCACAATTCACGTCGATTGGCTCCTTCTTGATTGGCAAGCAGGACAAATTCTAAGCGTAGATCCATGATATTTACTGTTTTCCAAGTCATGTTGGCGACTCCCTTTAGGTATCTTTATGATCACCTAAAGGTGTTACCTATGTCCTGATACAGGTGTTACCCATGTCTCTGTTCTATACA
>NZ_JBMPOT010000065.1:0-701 GCF_049340425.1 Undibacterium sp. JH2W
TAATCGTGCGACTCTGGCCTGCCGCAATACTCGGTTCCCCGATCAGTCAAGATTCGAATTAAGCCCATTTCGTATTCGGCGAAGAGCGGCAATACCTTGTCATTGAGTAGGTCAGCAGCCGTAATCGGGGTTTTGGTACTGTAGAGTTTGGCTGTAGCAACCTTCGAATAGGTATCAACAAATGTCTGCTGGTAAATACGCCCAACGCCCTTGATAGTGCCAACGTAAAACGTATCCTGACTGCCAAGATAACCAGGATGTGCAGTTTCAATTTCACCGACTGCCACGTCGTCATCCTGCTTACGTTCGAGAGCGACAACTTGAGCTTCAGTCAGAACTTCACCCGTTTGGGCAACATGCTTCTCTAGCGCTGAGAGCCGCTTCTTAAACGATTCGAGATCGTGTCGCAACCAGACTGAACGCACGCCAGAGGGCGACACAAACACTCCACGTCGACGTAGCTCATTGGAAACTCTAACCTGGCCAAATGCTGGCTGTTCAATTGCAAACGCTTTCACTGCGTCTTCAACGACATCATCAACACGATTGCGCAGATTTGGCTTCCTCCGGTTGGAATCGATCAGAGCTTCAACTCCGCCGCTCTCAACGGCAGACTGATAACGGTAAAACGTGTCCCTCGAAAAACCCATTACTTTGCAGGCTCGGGACACGTTACCTAGTTCGGCAGCAAGGTTGAGCAG
>NZ_JBMPOT010000066.1:0-690 GCF_049340425.1 Undibacterium sp. JH2W
GGAGACATATTTCAGGCTGTTGCGCACCATGTGCACAATGCAGAGCTGAATACGGGTCTGTGGGTATTCGGCAGCAATGGCTGTCAGGGAAGCCTTTCAAACCATCGACACAGGCAATCAGAATATCCTGCACGCCCCGGCTTTTGAGTTCTGTCAGGACGGATAGCCAGAACTTGGCGCCTTCATTCTCCGACATCCATAGACCCAGCAAATCTTTGTGGCCCTCCATATTTACACCCAATGCCAGATAGACGGCCTTGTTAATGACACGCATGTTGTCACGGATCTTGATGACGATGCAGTCCAGATAGACGATGGGATAAACCGCATCCAGAGGACGGGCTTGCCACTGGGCAATTTGTTCCAGTACCCGTTCTGTGACTTTGGAGACCAGGGTGGCTGATACGTCGGCGTCATACATTTCCTTAAACGCGTCGACGATTTCCCGGGTGCTTAAGCCTTTGGCATAGAGCGCCAGAATCTGATCATCCATCTGGGTTAAGCGGCTTTGGTGCTTGCGCAAAAGCTGGGGCTCGAAGGAGCCTTCACGGTCCCTCGGCGCTTCTATCTCGACTTCACCATGCTGGCCTTTGAGGCGTTTGACAGTGCTGCCGTTACGGGTATTTCCCTTGCCTGGCGTGCTGTCCTGATGCCTCTCGTAGAAGAGGTGCTCGGTCAGTTCTGCATTGA
>NZ_JBMPOT010000067.1:0-662 GCF_049340425.1 Undibacterium sp. JH2W
CAGCAGCCATCACCATCAAACATGGTGACACCAACTCCAATGCCATCGGCCAAGCAACAATCAGCGCCAACCTGGCAACAGACAGCGGTGCAAGCGACACAGTTGCAGTGACCATTTCTGACGGTTTGAACACAGACCCACGTTTCAACTTTGGTCTGAACACAAACGCAGTAGAAAACGTCACCATCGTTGACGGCGATACAGAAAGCAACACCGTATCCCTGCAAAGCGTCGCCTCCCACACAGGCACCATCACCATCGGTACAACCGCAGGTGTAGGCGCAACTGGTACATTCATCAACTTTGACACCAACACCACAACCACAGCAGGTACAGTCGGTATCGGCGGCATCAGCCAGCTCGACACATCCGGCCTGGCAGTTGATTCACTCAAAGGTATCGTTGATCTGTCCCTGAACGCTGGTCAAGTCAAACTGGTTGCAGCCACGATCGACGCTTCCGCTGAATTGTCCAACGTCACTGTCCGCGTATCCACAAGCGGTGCAGCCAACGGCGCGCAAAACATCAAGATGGGTGCTGGTAACGACACAGTGATCTTCGATAACATCAAAGATACACGCGCTGGTCTGACTATCTCCGACACAGTCGTAGGTGGTGCTGGTAACGACACACTCGTCATCGACGGCGACCTGACAGGTGCA
>NZ_JBMPOT010000068.1:0-640 GCF_049340425.1 Undibacterium sp. JH2W
TCATCAGCGTATTTGCACGGTGTCGCATGTGAATGCCGCGCTGCTGCAGCCGCACTGGCGTTCGCACGATGCCTTGCTTCAGCAACAGGTGAAACCGCAGCGGGTGTCGTCATGAGCATGCGGGTCAACCAGATCATCACGCATCTTCGACCGGAGGACGTGTGCAGCATTATTGAATTCCTCGATCAGGTGCGGGACATGCTGATGAAGGCTTATGGCGATGATATAAAAATCATGCTACACGAAGCGTCACAGCGCAATCCAGCACAAAGGGAGTCGGATGGTGATGAGTCGATTTAGCGGCTAGCCGACATCATCGTATCATTTGGGAGGGGGCATCATGCCCCCTTTTACACAGCATTCGATATGACGGCAATTTGGTTGCCGTTATGATTTTAGGGCGGTTGACGATGCAAAATCGTATGACCACAATGTGGCAATCCAGACTCAATCCTGCAAAAATCGCACGATCCCAATTCGGGAAGAAATACGATGGAAGCGGCGTGCGCAACATGGAATGCATTAAAGATGCGATGCAGTTGTTTGGTCAACCGAAAATTATTCGCACGGATAATGCGTCTGTTTTTCGCAGTAAAAAATTTAGACGGGCTCTAAAAGAATTAGGGATACATCAGGAATT
>NZ_JBMPOT010000069.1:0-546 GCF_049340425.1 Undibacterium sp. JH2W
TCTATCTCGACTTCACCATGCTGGCCTTTGAGGCGTTTGACAGTGCTGCCGTTACGGGTATTTCCCTTGCCTGGCGTGCTGTCCTGATGCCTCTCGTAGAAGAGGTGCTCGGTCAGTTCTGCATTGAGCGCTGTTTCCACCGTGAGCTTGAGCAGCTCACGGGAAAACGCATTCAAATCAGCTTCAGTCTTGATGTCTTTCGCCAGCTCTTTGGCCAGCGCCTGCAGTTTGCTTCTTTCCATGGCGTTTGTCGTCATTTTGGCAATTCCTCATTATAGGAGGTTCATCTACCAGAATTACTTACACACTTTTATTTACAGGCTCTAAAAAAATGCAGTAAACGTTGTAGTAAGTTTTACATTACTTAAATTAACAATAATTAAACAGGACAGCACACAATGGCCAATACAACTGCAGACATCCAAAAGCTTTACATCGCTTATTTCAACCGTCCAGCGGATCCAAATGGTCTGAATTACTGGGCAGCGCAAAACATGACGATAGGTCAAATTGCTGACTCTTTCGCCAAGCAACCAGAATACGCCA
>NZ_JBMPOT010000070.1:0-504 GCF_049340425.1 Undibacterium sp. JH2W
CCAGACAGTTTGACCTGGTCGATAATTTTGGTGATGAGGATGTACCAGCTACCCATGGACATGATGACCATGATGATGAGTGTGCCTTTGGCAACGAAGTCACCTGTTTTCCAGAGGGCGTCCAGACCGTATGGGTTTTCTACGACTTCTTTGGCCGCTGCAGGTGCAGCAGGTGCGCCAGCGTCAGCAACTGGGGCTGCAGGTGCGGAGGCGGCTTCAGCAGCAGGGGCTGGGGCAGCAGCAGAGGCAGCAGCAGAAGCAGATTCTTGTGCGGATGCAGGAGCGACGGCAACGGCGGCTGTCAAAGCCAGGAGTGTTGCAGCCAGGAATGCGGAGAAACGGGTTTTCATTGAGGTGCTTCCTTTTAACAAAATAAGGTTGGTATTGCTTACTGCTGTTTTTATGTACGACTTGGTTTGTTTGTTGCCTGGTACTAATCTTGTTACTGCTAAATTTTTTACTACTGAATTTTCTTGGGTAGAGCAGACAACATTACTTTGTCAG
>NZ_JBMPOT010000071.1:0-485 GCF_049340425.1 Undibacterium sp. JH2W
AAGTAGCGGGCCCAGTGGGTGAAGCGCTGATCATGACTGCGATTGGTCTGGCTGTGGCTGTTCCTGCTGTTCTGGGTTACAACTTCCTGGTCCGCCGCAACAAGAGCGCCATGGAAGACGTACGTGCCTTCTCCGCTGACCTGCACTCTGTTGTCCTGTCCGGCAACATGGGCAAAACAGCTGCCAAGAAATGAAGCACTGATGAAGCTAAGCGCGACGCGATTTTGAACCTGCTGTTTTTGTAAATTCGTCACCGTACTAAAGTACGGTTGCGCTTCTTAGTTCAAACTAGCGCCGCTTGCTACGCTTCCTCAGCACTTCTGCAAAAGCATTTGGCCGGGCTATGAGAATAGTCCGGCGTGAAATCTGAAAGAGAACACATTATGGCAATGGCAATTGGCAATGATGGTGATGGCGAAGACGAAGTCAATAGCACCATCAACACCACCCCGCTGGTAGACGTCATGCTGGTCTTGCTGATCATC
>NZ_JBMPOT010000072.1:0-474 GCF_049340425.1 Undibacterium sp. JH2W
CGATTACGGCTGCTGACCTACTCAATGACAAGGTATTGCCGCTCTTCGCCGAATACGAAATGGGCTTAATTCGAATCTTGACTGATCGGGGAACCGAGTATTGCGGCAGGCCAGAGTCGCACGATTATCAACTCTATCTTGCGTTAAATGAAATCGAACACACGAAAACCAAGGTGCGTCACCCTCAGACCAACGGCATCTGCGAGCGCTTCCATAAAACCATCCTGAATGAATTTTACCAGGTCACGTTCCGGAAAAAGATTTACTTGTCGATTGATGAGTTGCAGAAAGACCTTGATGACTGGCTGTATTACTACAATCACGAACGTACTCATCAAGGAAAAATGGGTTGTGGTCGTACACCAATTCAAACACTAATTGACGGAAAGGAGGCGTGGCACGATAAAATCACAAAACTAAATAACTGAATTTGATCTGACAATTCCGCACTTCAAACCGGGTGACTGTCAGATC
>NZ_JBMPOT010000073.1:0-463 GCF_049340425.1 Undibacterium sp. JH2W
CGTAATTCAAATGAAGGTTTAGCAGCCATGCGTTCTCCTGTTGAGTTAAAAGAGCGCAAAGCGTATCCGCGTCATCCCAAATGATCGAGAGTCAAAATCTGTTGCACTGGCAAGGAAAGAAAAATCAATGGAGCTGAATCTACAGAAGCGATGGGAATGTGGAAAAGAATCCTGGTGACGGACGAGCACGCATCACAGAAATGATCGTTGTAGTTGCGACTGATAGGTCGTGCAGAGTGGTTGTCCAAAGCGCCGCAACAAGGTCTGGAATATTGACATCAATGAGGCTAGACGCGCAGGGCGGTGTACCACAAAGAACACATCGACATCCCTTAGTGGTGGTCGGTGCGGTAAGCTGCGGTAGGCACTTGCCTGCATGTGTAAGCGATGCAGCCATCGATACGCGTTGCACGGCGTGGTGGCACCTGTTGCGGCATGATAAGCATGCCAGATGGGTTTACCC
>NZ_JBMPOT010000074.1:0-460 GCF_049340425.1 Undibacterium sp. JH2W
TTGAGTGGGGGTTTTGCTTTTGCGCAAACGGAAAATACAAACTAAAAACAAGATCAAAATCAACGTCAAGACCTCTCAACACAGAGGCACAGAGTCGCACTGACAAAAATAAGAAAAACAAAAGAGCAGCAAAAAACATGAGAAATCTCTGCTTTGACTCTGCGGCTTGGGCTTTTGATTTCAATCCTGGACATGGCTCTTTAAGGAGCTAGCCTTCAATTCAGCAAAGTAAGGTGCGCCGTGCGCACCGCTGTTTCATCGATCAAGCGCGGTCTCGATCACACAACACGGACGATCAAGCAACGACGCTGGGCTCCAGCCTGCGCTGGAGCGACGATTGTTAAGCGAACTCTCTTATCACCAGGGCGGCTGGCTGCCAGCAGTGCCAGTACGATCGGTGAAGTTGCGTTCAAATCTTTGCGTCCAGATGCGCGTATTCCAACGCAAAACCTCAAAATCG
>NZ_JBMPOT010000075.1:0-429 GCF_049340425.1 Undibacterium sp. JH2W
GCTGGTGATTCGAATTGGTTGTTGCCTTGAATTTTTGTTTTTGCTTGCAGCGCAAGGCGAGTATGCGGCGCAACCGGATAATGCGATCGCGGCCAGCTTTAAATCCTTGGGCTGCCAGCTCCGGTTGCATACGTAGTGGGCCATAGGTCTCCCGGCTTTGCTTGTGAACCGCTGCAATCGCCACCTTCAGACGTTCATCTTCCTTGGCACGTTCCGACGGGACGCTGTTGAGCCAGGCATAGAAACCGCTACGGGAGACGCCAAAGCTGCGACACAAGCTGGCAACGGGATAGTCGAGTCGCATGGTCTTCATGAACGCGTATTTGGCAGCGACTCCTGCGCAAAGTACGCTGCCGCCTTTTTTACGATATCGCGCTCCATCTTGGCCTGGGCCAGCTCCTTGCGTAGTTTGGCAACTTCCGCTTCGAG
>NZ_JBMPOT010000076.1:0-417 GCF_049340425.1 Undibacterium sp. JH2W
GACCATAGCTAATCGGTACCACCCCTTCCCATCCCGAACAGGACCGTGAAACGATTACGCGCCAATGATAGTGCTGCAACCAGTGTGAAAGTAGGTTATCGTCAGGCTTTTATTCCGCATACCCCCACTCAAGCAATTGAGTGGGGGTTTTGCTTTTGCGCAAACGGAAAATACTTCACGCCATTAGCCGTAACAGACATCAAAAGA
This sequence comes from Undibacterium sp. JH2W, assembly GCF_049340425.1. Classification (NCBI taxonomy): domain Bacteria; kingdom Pseudomonadati; phylum Pseudomonadota; class Betaproteobacteria; order Burkholderiales; family Oxalobacteraceae; genus Undibacterium; species Undibacterium sp. JH2W. The sequence goes on from NZ_JBMPOT010000076.1 coordinate 208, forward strand.
ATCAAAAACTAACCCCAAGACCTCTGAACACAGAGACTCAGAGAGAAACAAGAGGGACACACTGAGATGTAGTAGTTGCGATCCGACCCGATCTGACAGTCACCCGGTTTGAAGTGCGGAATTGTCAGATCAAATTCAGTTATTTAGTTTTGTGATTTTATCGTGCCACGCCTCCTTTCCGTCAATTAGTGTTTGAATTGGTGTACGACC
>NZ_JBMPOT010000077.1:0-395 GCF_049340425.1 Undibacterium sp. JH2W
TAGGATGATACGCACTCACCAGTTACTTGATGACAAGGCTGTGCAAAAGCAACGCTTGTCATTTGCCATGCAATTCGCCAATCAACTGTGGCAAGCCGATACCTTGTATGGGCCGACGATTAAACAAGCGGATGGGCAGTGGAAGAAGACTTTCCTGATCGCCTTCATTGACGATGCATCCAGGGTAGTGACGCATGCTGAATTCTTTTACCGTGACAATACCGAGAACATGGTGCTGGCCTTTCGGTCTGCCTTGTATAAGCGCGGCAAGCCAGAACGTTTGTATTTCGACAATGGGGCGAATTATTCCGCTAAAGAAATTCTGCAGGCTTGTGTGCGGCTCGATATTCATCTCTCTCATGCGCCGATTCGTGACGGTGCAGCCAAGGGGAAGA
>NZ_JBMPOT010000078.1:0-392 GCF_049340425.1 Undibacterium sp. JH2W
GCTAAAAGCAACTCGCAATATTTTACGTGCGATGATCATGATAGCGGCCGTTGAGGGCCAGCCAAGTCGCCGGTAATGTTGATACAAGGGTGCCCACACCTTTGATTTGGCTGCTGCCATACCAGCGTTAAATAGCAAGCGGCGCCCTTCAGCAGGGCCTCGCTTGGATAACCTCCTGCGTCCACGTTTTTGGCCAGAGTCACAGGGACGTGGATCCATACCGACAAATGCAACGACAGCATCACTGTTTGTGAAACGAACGCGGTCAAACAGATTGGCCAGCCAGGAGCTGGTTAATAGCCCGACTCCTGCAATGGATTGCAAGCGACAGACTTGTTCATCCCGGTTGGGAATATCCTTATTCAATGCGGCAATGTCCTGATCGATTTGCT
>NZ_JBMPOT010000079.1:0-390 GCF_049340425.1 Undibacterium sp. JH2W
CTGGCATGACCATTTCTTTGTCTTTCGGCAACTCGATCGAACCAGTTACGTCCGTTGTACGGAAGTAGAACTGTGGACGGTAGTTGTTGAAGAATGGTGTATGACGGCCACCTTCATCTTTGGACAGTACATAGATCTCGCCTGTGAAATGCGCATGTGGCTTGATCGAACCTGGTTTTGCCAACACTTGACCACGTTGGATATCTTCACGCTTGGTACCACGCAGCAATACGCCGACGTTGTCGCCTGCCTGACCTTGGTCCAGCAGTTTGCGGAACATTTCAACGCCAGTACATGTTGTTTTGACTGTGTCTTTGATACCAACGATTTCGATCTCTTCGCCAACTTTGACGATACCGCGTTCGATACGGCCAGTAACTACTGTACCGC
>NZ_JBMPOT010000080.1:0-387 GCF_049340425.1 Undibacterium sp. JH2W
TTATGGCAATGGCAATTGGCAATGATGGTGATGGCGAAGACGAAGTCAATAGCACCATCAACACCACCCCGCTGGTAGACGTCATGCTGGTCTTGCTGATCATCTTCCTCATCACCACCCCGGTGATCACGGATACGGTCAAGCTCAAGCTGCCGGCAGAACACAATCAGATTTACAAAACCAAACCAGAAAACATCACCCTGTCGATCAACAAGGATGGTGATTTGTACTGGAACGGCAGCATGAAGCCGCTGGGCGGCCAGGATGCCCTGTTTGACAAGCTTGCGTTAGAAGCAGTCAAGATCCCGCAACCGGAATTGCATATCCGTGGCGATCAGAATGCCCGTTACGAGTTTGTTGGCAAAACCATCCTGACGGCACAACGTG
>NZ_JBMPOT010000081.1:0-386 GCF_049340425.1 Undibacterium sp. JH2W
TGATTTTTCTTTCCTTGCCAGTGCAACAGATTTTGACTCTCGATCATTTGGGATGACGCGGATACGCTTTGCGCTCTTTTAACTCAACAGGAGAACGCATGGCTGCTAAACCTTCATTTGAATTACGCCTACGGGTGCTCAATGCCGTGCACGATGCCCCCGGCAATAGCTTGCGTGAGCGCATCAAGTTTGTCGCCGACAAGACCTTTATCGATGGCTTGTCAGCCCACCCGCACCGTTTCACCTGGCGCACCATCAGCACCTGGCTATATCGTCATAAAAGTCGTGGCATTGCCACCCTGGAGAATAAAACCCGTTCCGATAAAGATGCTTATCGTAAGGTGCAGGTGAATCAGTTGGCTGAGGCAATCCATGAAGTGCTGCCG
>NZ_JBMPOT010000082.1:0-383 GCF_049340425.1 Undibacterium sp. JH2W
ACAAAATTAACGATGTGGTTTATTCGACTGGGAATTCAGGTCAGTCATAGCCGGCCAGCCCATCCTCAAACTAATGGAAAAATAGAGCGTTTCCATCGAACATTGAAAAACGAGGTACTCACGGGAAATCATTTCTCCGATTTGCCAAAGGTGCAAGCCGCATTTGATGCATGGCGTCAGGTCTACAACACTGAGCGCCCACACGAGGGTATTCACATGCAGACCCCAGTCACAAGATATCAACCAAGTCCGTTCTCTTACCCCGCTTGCTTGCCGCCAGTCGAATACCCTCCCGACGACATCACTCTCAAAGTTGGTTGGGAAGGATGGATCAAGTTTCAAAAACGTGCTTTTAAGGTGTCATCTGCCTTACATCGAGAAAC
>NZ_JBMPOT010000083.1:0-361 GCF_049340425.1 Undibacterium sp. JH2W
CACCTGGCTATATCGTCATAAAAGTCGTGGCATTGCCACCCTGGAGAATAAAACCCGTTCCGATAAAGATGCTTATCGTAAGGTGCAGGTGAATCAGTTGGCTGAGGCAATCCATGAAGTGCTGCCGACGTTGGCACACAACAAGGTCGGCGTGATCCCCAAAAGCGTTCTATACCGGGTACTCTTGCAGCGCGGTTTGTTCTCCCGCTCGCAATTGGCGCCAACCACGTTTTATAGGATGATACGCACTCACCAGTTACTTGATGACAAGGCTGTGCAAAAGCAACGCTTGTCATTTGCCATGCAATTCGCCAATCAACTGTGGCAAGCCGATACCTTGTATGGGCCGACGATTAAACAA
>NZ_JBMPOT010000084.1:0-355 GCF_049340425.1 Undibacterium sp. JH2W
AGTGCAACAGATTTTGACTCTCGATCATTTGGGATGACGCGGATACGCTTTGCGCTCTTTTAACTCAACAGGAGAACGCATGGCTGCTAAACCTTCATTTGAATTACGCCTACGGGTGCTCAATGCCCCCGGCAATAGCATGCGTGAGCGCATCAAGTTTGTCGCCGACAAGACCTTTATCGATGGCTTGTCAGCCCACCCGTACCGTTTCACCTGGCGCACCATCAACACCTGGCTATATCGTCATAAAAGTCGTGGCATTGCCACCCTGGAGAATAAAACCCGTTCCGATAAAGATGCTTATCGTAAGGTGCAGGTGAATCAGTTGGCTGAGGCAATCCATGAAGTGCTGCCG
>NZ_JBMPOT010000085.1:0-354 GCF_049340425.1 Undibacterium sp. JH2W
TTCCTGTTTGTTAAAATAAACGATCAGGAGAAATAATGAAACAGAAAAAAAGATATACCCCGGAATTGCGGGAAGAAGCGGTGAAACTTGTATTGGCGCAAGGGTTGACACTAGAGGAAGCCGCATCCCGTATTGCCATTCCGAAAGGGACTTTAGTTGGTTGGGTGAATGCGGCCAAGAGTGGTCAGCCCCAGAAGACAGCCCCAGGAAGCCGTACTGTGCCGGAACTCGAAGCGGAAGTTGCCAAACTACGCAAGGAGCTGGCCCAGGCCAAGATGGAGCGCGATATCGTAAAAAAGGCGGCAGCGTACTTTGCGCAGGAGTCGCTGCCAAATACGCGTTCATGAAGACCAT
>NZ_JBMPOT010000086.1:0-348 GCF_049340425.1 Undibacterium sp. JH2W
GCGCCAATACAAGTTTCACCGCTTCTTCCCGCAATTCCGGGGTATATCTTTTTTTCTGTTTCATTATTTCTCCTGATCGTTTATTTTAACAAACAGGAATGTCCGAAAAAGTCAGGATACCTCAGTCCTCGTTGCATGTCATCGACAAGCGAAACATCAACTCAGGATGGCCCAGTAACACTAGATTGTGCTTTTTAGGGAAGCGCTCAAACAATAAGCGCAATTTACGTAAAATGCCCACATCCAGCAAATGCGCCTCATCGATCACGATATACAGCGTTTTTTGCGATTGCACATGACGGTAAGCCGCCAGTATCAATTCCTTCTCGATATCCTTCATCGCTGCAT
>NZ_JBMPOT010000087.1:0-348 GCF_049340425.1 Undibacterium sp. JH2W
ATGCAGCGATGAAGGATATCGAGAAGGAATTGATACTGGCGGCTTACCGTCATGTGCAATCGCAAAAAACGCTGTATATCGTGATCGATGAGGCGCATTTGCTGGATGTGGGCATTTTACGTAAATTACGCTTATTGTTTGAGCGCTTCCCTAAAAAGCACAATCTAGTGTTACTGGGCCATCCTGAGTTGATGTTTCGCTTGTCGATGACATGCAACGAGGACATCAAGAGCCGGATCAGTTATTCCAGGCAGGTGTTGCCACTGCATGACGCGGACTTGACCAAGTTCATCGTCACTGAGTTGGCCGCCGTGGGTTTGGGTGCCAATACCTTTGATGAAGCAGCCT
>NZ_JBMPOT010000088.1:0-345 GCF_049340425.1 Undibacterium sp. JH2W
CAACCGGAGCTGGCAGCCCAAGGATTTAAAGCTGGCCGCGATCGCATTATCCGGTTGCGCCGCATACTCGCCTTGCGCTGCAAGCAAAAACAAAAATTCAAGGCAACAACCAATTCGAATCACCAGCTTCCTGTGGCAAACAATCTGCTGGACCAGACATTTGCCCCAGGCAGCCCAAACCAAGTATGGGTGACCGATATCACCTATATCAGCACTGATGAAGGATGGCTTTATCTGGCAGGGGTCAAGGATGTCTATACCTGCGAGATTGTCGGCTATGCCATGGGAGAACGTATGACACAAGCCTTGACAGCAAAAGCACTGTGGAAGGCTGTCAGCAATAAA
>NZ_JBMPOT010000089.1:0-339 GCF_049340425.1 Undibacterium sp. JH2W
GACATCAAGAGCCGGATCAGTTATTCCAGGCAGGTGTTGCCACTGCATGACGCGGACTTGACCAAGTTCATCGTCACTGAGTTGGCCGCCGTGGGTTTGGGTGCCAATACCTTTGATGAAGCAGCCTTGCAGGTCATACTACGGGCGGTTCAGGGTAATTTGCGGCTCTGCCGCAACCTTTGTTATGCCAGTCTGATTGCGACTTGCCTCGATCATCAGCGTATTTGCACGGTGTCGCATGTGAATGCCGCGCTGCTGCAGCCGCACTGGCGTTCGCACGATGCCTTGCTTCAGCAACAGGTGAAACCGCAGCGGGTGTCGTCATGAGCATGCGGGTCA
>NZ_JBMPOT010000090.1:0-336 GCF_049340425.1 Undibacterium sp. JH2W
GCAGGTCGAAGCCATGGAGATGATCCGGGTTCATGCACAACATGGCGGTTTCTCGGTGATCGTGGGTCATCCCGGCGTCGGTAAGTCTGTCATTCGTGAGCATCTGGAGCAGTTGGGTAAGGAGCGTGATACGGTGGTGGCCTCTTTTAGCCAGACCATGCATACGTATCAGCCTATCTTGAAGCAATTGGCGGAGTCGTTGCAGGTGAATGCAGCGATGAAGGATATCGAGAAGGAATTGATACTGGCGGCTTACCGTCATGTGCAATCGCAAAAAACGCTGTATATCGTGATCGATGAGGCGCATTTGCTGGATGTGGGCATTTTACGTAAATT
>NZ_JBMPOT010000091.1:0-336 GCF_049340425.1 Undibacterium sp. JH2W
TCACAGCATGATTCTGAATTGGAATGGTGATGATCAACATGATGATCAATACCAGCATGACGTCAATCAAAGGCGTCATGTTCATTTCTATCATCACTTCCGGATCGGCTGAACCACCGCCGGAACCCATTTGCATACCCATAAGTACTCCTCTTTGATAGGGGTCTTGCCCTAGGGTGCGCCAAGCGCACCTTCCAGACATTGCCCATGGTGCGCACAGCGCACCCTACAGTCTTAGTTCCGCGGTGGCGGTTCAATCACGAAGCCAACCTTGGCGATACCGGCACGTTGTGCCGTCAGGATGGTTTTGCCAACAAACTCGTAACGGGCATTCTG
>NZ_JBMPOT010000092.1:0-333 GCF_049340425.1 Undibacterium sp. JH2W
GGTCGATATTATTCGCACCAGCGATGTCATCAACGATAGTCAGTTGATGCGGGCCTGCGCCAGAGAAAGTCAACACAGGGCCAGACAGGTTCAGTGCCGCACGCGCTGCGATCAAGGCTGCGTATTGACTTGCTGTAATGACAATTGCAGAGTTGGCTGTAATGTTTTCCACACCAGACAATATTGCGCCAGCCAGGTTGAGTGCACCGTAAGTCACCAGTGTATCGTTACCTGCACCCAGGTTGATGGTGTCTGTCACTACACGTGCCACTGCTGTTGCTGTGGATTGTGCATTCAGGTTCACACCATTTTCTGTTGTCAGGTAAGTACCGG
>NZ_JBMPOT010000093.1:0-327 GCF_049340425.1 Undibacterium sp. JH2W
ATGGTCTTCATGAACGCGTATTTGGCAGCGACTCCTGCGCAAAGTACGCTGCCGCCTTTTTTACGATATCGCGCTCCATCTTGGCCTGGGCCAGCTCCTTGCGTAGTTTGGCAACTTCCGCTTCGAGCTCTGGCACTGTGCGGCTTCCTGGGGCTGTCTTCTGCGGCTGACCACTCTTAGCCGCATTCACCCAACCAACCAAAGTCCCTTTCGGAATGGCAATACGAGATGCGGCTTCCTCTAGTGTCAACCCTTGCGCCAATACAAGTTTCACCGCTTCTTCCCGCAATTCCGGGGTATATCTTTTTTTCTGTTTCATTATTTCTC
>NZ_JBMPOT010000094.1:0-325 GCF_049340425.1 Undibacterium sp. JH2W
GTGACGGTGCAGCCAAGGGGAAGATTGAGCGTTTCTTCCGGGGGTTCCGGGATCGCTTCCTGACTTTGCATCCCAGCTTCGCGTCTCTGGAAGAATTGAATCGTTTGACGCATGAGTGGGTGGAGGGTCAATACAATTCGAAGTCGCATAGTGCCATAGGGATGACGCCAATTGATCGTTTCAATCTGGACCGGAACCGGGTGACATTTTTGACTGACGATGCTTTTTCTGCGGAGGTGTTCTTTATCGAGGAGACGCGTAAGGTAAGTAAGACCAACGTATTCTCGATCCATTCGCAGCGCTATGAATGTCCGGTCGATTTACG
>NZ_JBMPOT010000095.1:0-306 GCF_049340425.1 Undibacterium sp. JH2W
TGAAGGATGGCTTTATCTGGCAGGGGTCAAGGATGTCTATACCTGCGAGATTGTCGGCTATGCCATGGGAGAACGTATGACACAAGCCTTGACAGCAAAAGCACTGTGGAAGGCTGTCAGCAATAAACGACCACTGTCTGGACTGATTCATCACTCAGACCGTGGTAGCCAATACTGTGCCCTGAGTTACAGGGAGTTGCTGGAGCAATTTGGCATGAGGGCATCCATGTCACGCAAGGGAAACTGCTATGACAATGCGCCCATGGAGAGTTTCTGGGGAAGCCTGAAAAATGAACTGATACATCA
>NZ_JBMPOT010000096.1:0-293 GCF_049340425.1 Undibacterium sp. JH2W
TATTCATTGGTGTTGATGTGGCGAAATCTGAGGTCGTTATCGCCTGCTCGGAAAGCAGTTTCCCGGTGCGTGCTGTTGCTAATGAATTGGCTGCTTTAAAGAAATTCCTGAAACAACTGCCGCCTGGATCGTCTATTGCGATGGAAGCAACCGGCGCCTATCACCGGGTGCTGGCTGACCTGGCTTTTCAGATGGGCTTGCATGTTTATGTGCTCAACCCTAAAGATACCCGTCATTATGCAAAAGGAGTGGGGGCGCGTGCCAAGACTGACAACGTCGATGCCATGCTCATT
>NZ_JBMPOT010000097.1:0-284 GCF_049340425.1 Undibacterium sp. JH2W
AATCGATCAGAGCTTCAACTCCGCCGCTCTCAACGGCAGACTGATAACGGTAAAACGTGTCCCTCGAAAAACCCATTACTTTGCAGGCTCGGGACACGTTACCTAGTTCGGCAGCAAGGTTGAGCAGCCCAACCTTGTGTTTAATGACGTTTTGAGAAATACTATTCATGAGATTACTCCTATGGCACTTTCGTGCTGGTTTTATAAAGATTCGCACCTCTATCAAACCGGGTAATCTCTCCTTTTGCAAGGACCTTCTGTCAGATCAAATCGAAACTAATACA
>NZ_JBMPOT010000098.1:0-267 GCF_049340425.1 Undibacterium sp. JH2W
AGCCACCGACGTTGAAGTCGATCACGCCTGGTACTGTCACAGGGCCAGTGGCCTTGGCTTCGACGGGCGGCGCTGTGGTGGGCGGGGCCTTGGTGAAGACAGGATTGTCTGGCTTGACATTCGACACGGCCGAGATGGTCGGCTGCTGTTGTGCCGGTTGCTGTACCTGGACTTCCGGTGGCGGAATGAACGGTGGTGGCGGTGCCAGCAGTTTTGGTGGCGGTGGTGGTGGCGTGTCTGGTGGCGGTGGCGGTGGCTTCACCTCTT
>NZ_JBMPOT010000099.1:0-267 GCF_049340425.1 Undibacterium sp. JH2W
AGGGATAGGTTCTTTTTCTACCATTTGTTGCTCATAGACACTGGGCGGCAGATTACCCAGGGTGGAATGCAGACGGATGTTGTTGTAAAAGCTCACAATATAATCTGCAATGTCATGCATGGCTTCAGCATGATTGGCGTAGGTGTATTAGTTTCGATTTGATCTGACAGAAGGTCCTTGCAAAAGGAGAGATTACCCGGTTTGATAGAGGTGCGAATCTTTATAAAACCAGCACGAAAGTGCCATAGGAGTAATCTCATGAATAGT
>NZ_JBMPOT010000100.1:0-265 GCF_049340425.1 Undibacterium sp. JH2W
CGCTTCATCGCTGACTCTGGCATCAAAGCCACAGAACACCATGAAGGCGCTCTGCTGGAACAAATCGACTTGAATACCTGGGTATCCATGTCCATCCAGCGTGCTGTTGACAAAGTACAAAGCCGCCTGCAAGACGGTCTGGCCTTCCTGGCCACTGTTGGTTCCACAGCACCGTTCGTTGGTTTGTTCGGTACAGTATGGGGTATCTACCATGCGCTGACAGCCATCGGTATGTCCGGTCAGGCATCGATCGACAAAGTAGCGG
>NZ_JBMPOT010000101.1:0-259 GCF_049340425.1 Undibacterium sp. JH2W
GCTCTTTTGTTTTTCTTATTTTTGTCAGTGCGACTCTGTGCCTCTGTGTTGAGAGGTCTTGACGTTGATTTTGATCTTGTTTTTAGTTTGTATTTTCCGTTTGCGCAAAAGCAAAACCCCCACTCAAGTTCATGAGTGGGGGTATGCGGAATAAAAGCCTGACGATAACCTACTTTCACACTGGTTGCAGCACTATCATTGGCGCGTAATCGTTTCACGGTCCTGTTCGGGATGGGAAGGGGTGGTACCGATTAGCTAT
>NZ_JBMPOT010000102.1:0-255 GCF_049340425.1 Undibacterium sp. JH2W
AGCGGACACTCATGTTCTAAGCTGCCTGTGAGTGCCGATTAAAATTTTCAGCAAATAAGGCTGGCGATATATTGCCAAGACGCGAGTGACGTCGCTGGCGGTTATAAAAGCTTTCAATGTATTCCTGAATAGCCGCCTGTGCATCAGCCCGTGTGGGATAGTGCTGGTGATGTATCAGTTCATTTTTCAGGCTTCCCCAGAAACTCTCCATGGGCGCATTGTCATAGCAGTTTCCCTTGCGTGACATGGATGCCC
>NZ_JBMPOT010000103.1:0-255 GCF_049340425.1 Undibacterium sp. JH2W
CTTCGCCAAACTGCCAGACGTCACAGGCGTATTGGTGCGCAACGTCTCCAACACAGCTGGTGTACCAAACAACACACCAACAGCTGGTACAGACGTATTCACACTGAACAACCTGACAGTTGGTCAAACAGCAGCCATCACCATCAAACATGGTGACACCAACTCCAATGCCATCGGCCAAGCAACAATCAGCGCCAACCTGGCAACAGACAGCGGTGCAAGCGACACAGTTGCAGTGACCATTTCTGACGGTTT
>NZ_JBMPOT010000104.1:0-255 GCF_049340425.1 Undibacterium sp. JH2W
GTCGGGCCAATCATGAAGCCGTGCAAGAAGCATTAATTCCGACGTTTGAACGCTATGGATTGCCATTGCGTATCAACGCCGATAACGGCCCACCCTGGGGAGCCTCCAAGCAGCCCAGTCAATCCATTACAAAATTAACGATGTGGTTTATTCGACTGGGAATTCAGGTCAGTCATAGCCGGCCAGCCCATCCTCAAACTAATGGAAAAATAGAGCGTTTCCATCGAACATTGAAAAACGAGGTACTCACGGGAA
>NZ_JBMPOT010000105.1:0-255 GCF_049340425.1 Undibacterium sp. JH2W
CTTACCCCGCTTGCTTGCCGCCAGTCGAATACCCTCCCGACGACATCACTCTCAAAGTTGGTTGGGAAGGATGGATCAAGTTTCAAAAACGTGCTTTTAAGGTGTCATCTGCCTTACATCGAGAAACAATTGCAGTCAGACCTAACAATGCTAGTGACGGGGTTTTTGATGTGTTTTATTGCCGTCAAAAAATCCTGCAAATTGATTTGCGAACGCAAAAGAAATCCGTTTAAATGTGTTACCTATGTCTCAATA
>NZ_JBMPOT010000106.1:0-255 GCF_049340425.1 Undibacterium sp. JH2W
AGTTATCTAAAAGCTTGGCTGATTTCACTTTCAGTGACGGCGCTCCATCACAGGTCAGGCGGAATGCGGTCTTCAGGGAAACAATTTTAGCCCTGCGTTTAAGCAACTCATCCATTGTGCGTTGCTCGGGCGTAGCAGGTTCATAGCGACGCAGCTCCTTGACTTCATGTGCCAGGTAACGGGCAATGAGCATGGCATCGACGTTGTCAGTCTTGGCACGCGCCCCCACTCCTTTTGCATAATGACGGGTATCTT
>NZ_JBMPOT010000107.1:0-255 GCF_049340425.1 Undibacterium sp. JH2W
AGCCAGCATTTGGCCAGGTTAGAGTTTCCAATGAGCTACGTCGACGTGGAGTGTTTGTGTCGCCCTCTGGCGTGCGTTCAGTCTGGTTGCGACACGATCTCGAATCGTTTAAGAAGCGGCTCTCAGCGCTAGAGAAGCATGTTGCCCAAACGGGTGAAGTTCTGACTGAAGCTCAAGTTGTCGCTCTCGAACGTAAGCAGGATGACGACGTGGCAGTCGGTGAAATTGAAACTGCACATCCTGGTTATCTTGGCA
>NZ_JBMPOT010000108.1:0-255 GCF_049340425.1 Undibacterium sp. JH2W
GTCGGGCCAATCATGAAGCCGTGCAAGAAGCATTAATTCCGACGTTTGAACGCTATGGATTGCCATTGCGTATCAACGCCGATAACGGCCCACCCTGGGGAGCCTCCAAGCAGCCCAGTCAATCCATCACAAAATTAACGATGTGGTTTATTCGACTGGGAATTCAGGTCAGTCATAGCCGGCCAGCCCATCCTCAAACTAATGGAAAAATAGAGCGTTTCCATCGAACATTGAAAAACGAGGTACTCACGGGAA
>NZ_JBMPOT010000109.1:0-255 GCF_049340425.1 Undibacterium sp. JH2W
CTTCGCCAAACTGCCAGACGTCACAGGCGTATTGGTGCGCAACGTCTCCAACACAGCTGGTGTACCAAACAACACACCAACAGCTGGTACAGACGTATTCACACTGAACAACCTGACAGTTGGTCAAGCAGCAGCCATCACCATCAAACATGGTGACACCAACTCCAATGCCATCGGCCAAGCAACAATCAGCGCCAACCTGGCAACAGACAGCGGTGCAAGCGACACAGTTGCAGTGACCATTTCTGACGGTTT
>NZ_JBMPOT010000110.1:0-255 GCF_049340425.1 Undibacterium sp. JH2W
ACGCTCCTTACCCAACTGCTCCAGATGCTCACGAATGACAGACTTACCGACGCCGGGATGACCCACGATCACCGAGAAACCGCCATGTTGTGCATGAACCCGGATCATCTCCATGGCTTCGACCTGCTGCGGCAACAACGCCACCTCACTGCGGTAAAACGGCTCTTTGGTTAAACCGAAGGTGGCCTTAATCATCATCACCCCCAACCGTTGCCGGTGCACGCAGGCGCGCATTGGCATATAAATCCAACACCG
>NZ_JBMPOT010000111.1:0-255 GCF_049340425.1 Undibacterium sp. JH2W
TTAAACCGAAGGTGGCCTTAATCATCATCACCCCCAACCGTTGCCGGTGCACGCAGGCGCGCATTGGCATATAAATCCAACACCGTCGCTTCCCCCATGCGGTGTCCATTGAAATACACCACGAAGCAGTCACAGCGCATACGGTCATAGCGTACCTGGATGGATTTGTCGCGTAAATCGACCGGACATTCATAGCGCTGCGAATGGATCGAGAATACGTTGGTCTTACTTACCTTACGCGTCTCCTCGATAAAG
>NZ_JBMPOT010000112.1:0-255 GCF_049340425.1 Undibacterium sp. JH2W
GTTGGTATTGCTTACTGCTGTTTTTATGTACGACTTGGTTTGTTTGTTGCCTGGTACTAATCTTGTTACTGCTAAATTTTTTACTACTGAATTTTCTTGGGTAGAGCAGACAACATTACTTTGTCAGCCTGCTCTTGCCTGAGTCTCTTTATTACTCCAACTTCCAGACATACTGCACTTTCGCCCAGGTCTGCTGTGGCTTGCCATCAACGGTACCTGGTTTGTTTTTGCAGGAACCTGACATCAATTGGGAGC
>NZ_JBMPOT010000113.1:0-255 GCF_049340425.1 Undibacterium sp. JH2W
CGAGACCACGGAAGCCGCTGGATTTGTCGATCTTGACGTCAGCGACCGAGCCATCTGCACCGATCAATACAGACAGGGCGACGGTACCGGTTTCTTCATTACGCAACGAGGCGCGTGGGTATTCCGGCTTGCAGCCACCGACGTTGAAGTCGATCACGCCTGGTACTGTCACAGGGCCAGTGGCCTTGGCTTCGACGGGCGGCGCTGTGGTGGGCGGGGCCTTGGTGAAGACAGGATTGTCTGGCTTGACATTCG
>NZ_JBMPOT010000114.1:0-255 GCF_049340425.1 Undibacterium sp. JH2W
ACATCCTCATCACCAAAATTATCGACCAGGTCAAACTGTCTGGCCAGGCTTCTGATGCACGCTCCAAATTCTGGAAAGCCGCTTCCGTACAAGCTGGTGCAGCTTCCCTGAAAGAAGGCAGCCCATTTCGCTTCATCGCTGACTCTGGCATCAAAGCCACAGAACACCATGAAGGCGCTCTGCTGGAACAAATCGACTTGAATACCTGGGTATCCATGTCCATCCAGCGTGCTGTTGACAAAGTACAAAGCCGCC
>NZ_JBMPOT010000115.1:0-255 GCF_049340425.1 Undibacterium sp. JH2W
TAAAAGTGTGTAAGTAATTCTGGTAGATGAACCTCCTATAATGAGGAATTGCCAAAATGACGACAAACGCCATGGAAAGAAGCAAACTGCAGGCGCTGGCCAAAGAGCTAGCGAAAGACATCAAGACCGAAGCTGATTTGAATGCGTTTTCCCGTGAGCTGCTCAAGCTCACGGTGGAAACAGCGTTCAATGCAGAACTGACCGAGCACCTCTTCTACGAGAGGCATCAGGACAGCACGCCAGGCAAGGGAAATA
>NZ_JBMPOT010000116.1:0-255 GCF_049340425.1 Undibacterium sp. JH2W
TGGTGCGCCAGGTGAAACGGTGCGGGTGGGCTGACAAGCCATCGATAAAGGTCTTGTCGGCGACAAACTTGATGCGCTCACGCAAGCTATTGCCGGGGGCATCGTGCACGGCATTGAGCACCCGTAGACGTAATTCAAATGAAGGTTTAGCAGCCATGCGTTCTCCTGTTGAGTTAAAAGAGCGCAAAGCGTATCCGCGTCATCCCAAATGATCGAGAGTCAAAATCTGTTGCACTGGCAAGGAAAGAAAAATCA
>NZ_JBMPOT010000117.1:0-254 GCF_049340425.1 Undibacterium sp. JH2W
CTGCTCAACCTTGCTGCCGAACTAGGTAACGTGTCCCGAGCCTGCAAAGTAATGGGTTTTTCGAGGGACACGTTTTACCGTTATCAGTCTGCCGTTGAGAGCGGCGGAGTTGAAGCTCTGATCGATTACGAATCGGCGCATGAGAGAGATGAATATCGAGCCGCACACAAGCCTGCAGAATTTCTTTAGCGGAATAATTCGCCCCATTGTCGAAATACAAACGTTCTGGCTTACCGCGCTTATACAAGGCCGAC
>NZ_JBMPOT010000118.1:0-251 GCF_049340425.1 Undibacterium sp. JH2W
GCGCCAATACAAGTTTCACCGCTTCTTCCCGCAATTCCGGGGTATATCTTTTTTTCTGTTTCATTATTTCTCCTGATCGTTTATTTTAACAAACAGGAATGTCCGAAAAAGTCAGGATACCTCAGCCATTGACAGGCGTGGTCAGATTCAATTTCTCTTTGAGCGTTAAAAACAAACGCTCAATTCTCCCGTTCTGCCAAGGCTTGCCAGGCGCACTGAATTCCTGATGTATCCCTAATTCTTTTAGAGCC
>NZ_JBMPOT010000119.1:0-250 GCF_049340425.1 Undibacterium sp. JH2W
TGCGCCAATACAAGTTTCACCGCTTCTTCCCGCAATTCCGGGGTATATCTTTTTTTCTGTTTCATTATTTCTCCTGATCGTTTATTTTAACAAACAGGAATGTCCGAAAAAGTCAGGATACCTCACAGAAAGCTATGCCGGAACGAACGGACGCCTGTTATTCTCCAGTGATGCCAATGGCAATACCGTCACCTATGGCTACACCGGTGACTACCTCAGCACCATCACCAGCGCCAATGGCGACAAAGTC
>NZ_JBMPOT010000120.1:0-248 GCF_049340425.1 Undibacterium sp. JH2W
TAACCGCCAGCGACGTCACTCGCGTCTTGGCAATATATCGCCAGCCTTATTTGCTGAAAATTTTAATCGGCACTCACAGGCAGCTTAGAACATGAGTGTCCGCTATTGACAGTACACCTCAGACATCAAGAGCCGGATCAGTTATTCCAGGCAGGTGTTGCCACTGCATGACGCGGACTTGACCAAGTTCATCGTCACTGAGTTGGCCGCCGTGGGTTTGGGTGCCAATACCTTTGATGAAGCAGCCT
>NZ_JBMPOT010000121.1:0-244 GCF_049340425.1 Undibacterium sp. JH2W
GGCTGCTGTTGTGCCGGTTGCTGTACCTGGACTTCCGGTGGCGGAATGAACGGTGGTGGCGGTGCCAGCAGTTTTGGTGGCGGTGGTGGTGGCGTGTCTGGTGGCGGTGGCGGTGGCTTCACCTCTTCCACGATCTTGGTTTCCAGTGGCTTGATGACCACTTCCATGGCCTTGCGTGCCAGGCCTGATACCAGGGCCCATACGACAAGTATGTGAAATAATATGACCAGCCCCAAACCGATAA
>NZ_JBMPOT010000122.1:0-239 GCF_049340425.1 Undibacterium sp. JH2W
CAGGCGATAACGACCTCAGATTTCGCCACATCAACACCAATGAATAACGGGGATTGCATGATTGCCTCCTTATCGTTAAAGTGAGAATGTTGGGGTGGCCACTTCTTCACGTTAGCTTGCACATATCTGCGGTATTGGTTGGCAGGCCTATTGACCGCTGGATTCCTCATCGACGTTGAAGAGGTGGGGTGGGAGAGTTCTAATCGAGTCTGTCAGCTAAAACTGCAGATGCGCAGCGT
>NZ_JBMPOT010000123.1:0-234 GCF_049340425.1 Undibacterium sp. JH2W
CTGCCTGTGAGTGCCGATTAAAATTTTCAGCAAATAAGGCTGGCGATATATTGCCAAGACGCGAGTGACGTCGCTGGCGGTTATAAAAGCTTTCAATGTATTCCTGGATAGCCGCCTGTGCATCAGCCCGTGTGGGATAGTGCTGGTGATGTATCAGTTCATTTTTCAGGCTTCCCCAGAAACTCTCCATGGGCGCATTGTCATAGCAGTTTCCCTTGCGTGACATGGATGCCC
>NZ_JBMPOT010000124.1:0-216 GCF_049340425.1 Undibacterium sp. JH2W
GAAACGATTACGCGCCAATGATAGTGCTGCAACCAGTGTGAAAGTAGGTTATCGTCAGGCTTTTATTCCGCATACCCCCATTCAAGCAATTGAGTGGGGGTTTTGCTTTTGCGCAAACGGAAAATACAAACTAAAAACAAGATCAAAATCAACGTCAAGACCTCTCAACACAGAGGCACAGAGTCGCACTGACAAAAATAAGAAAAACAAAAGAGC
>NZ_JBMPOT010000125.1:0-211 GCF_049340425.1 Undibacterium sp. JH2W
AATGGGCTGCCTTCTTTCAGGGAAGCTGCACCAGCTTGTACGGAAGCGGCTTTCCAGAATTTGGAGCGTGCATCAGAAGCCTGGCCAGACAGTTTGACCTGGTCGATAATTTTGGTGATGAGGATGTACCAGCTACCCATGGACATGATGACCATGATGATGAGTGTGCCTTTGGCAACGAAGTCACCTGTTTTCCAGAGGGCGTCCAGAC
>NZ_JBMPOT010000126.1:0-207 GCF_049340425.1 Undibacterium sp. JH2W
AGGTATTCAAGTCGATTTGTTCCAGCAGAGCGCCTTCATGGTGTTCTGTGGCTTTGATGCCAGAGTCAGCGATGAAGCGGAATGGGCTGCCTTCTTTCAGGGAAGCTGCACCAGCTTGTACGGAAGCGGCTTTCCAGAATTTGGAGCGTGCATCAGAAGCCTGGCCAGACAGTTTGACCTGGTCGATAATTTTGGTGATGAGGATGT